>CAZHWL010000026.1:9657-11697 GCA_964536035.1 uncultured Candidatus Bathyarchaeia archaeon
TGTCCATAATCGGGGTTTGTTGGTTTCTCGAAGGCCAAGTTAGTAATTTCCAGTTTCGGGAAAGCTTTTTTCAACGCATCAGTCAGGATTTCTTCACATTCGTGTCTGAATTTGTCAAAAGGGTTCTCTGAAGTCATCACGCGTTTGCCTCGTCTAGACTCATTAATCTTGCACTTGTTTAAGGGTCGAGGTTATATTTTAATGTGAAAAACTGAATAGCTTAACAGCAGTGGACGATTGACAAGCATGAGGACGAAGATCATATACTCAGAAAAATGTCTTGGTTATGGACAGCTTCATATTGAAGGCCCCGAGCGTGTAAGACGCACTGCAGAGATTCTGAAAGGATTAGGTTACGAGTTTCTGGAGCCTCAGTCAGCTTCTGAGGATGACTTACTAAGAGCACATGACACTGAGTACATCTGGAACTTGAAGAAGAGCATGGTTGAAGATCCAGACACGCCAGCATACGACAACATCTTCGAGTTCGCGAGACATTCAGCGGGAGGAGCAATTCTGGCAGCCAAAGTAGGCGGATTCTCAATCATGAGACCGCCTGGACATCACTGCGGAAGAAACGGTGCCGCTCTCGGAGCGTACACAAGAGGCTTCTGTTACCTGAACAACATTGCGATCGCCGTGAAATACCTTGGCAAACCCACGCTGATCTTGGATATTGACGGACATCACGGAAACGGAACACAAGAGATCTTTGAAGGCAAAAGCAAAGTGAAGTACGTCTCACTTCACAGGGCACCAAACTATCCAGGCACAGGTAACACAAGCGTCGGGAATGCAATCAATTTCCCGTTGTGGGCAGACTGCGGAGATGAAGCATATTTGGAAACGCTGGACGAAGCTTTAAGCGTGGTGAATCCAGACGAGTTTGAAGTGGTGGCGGTCTCGGCTGGTTTTGACACACATGCAGGTGATTTGGCGTCACTTGGATTGACTGAGAAAGGTTACAGGGAGATCGGGAGAAGAATAGCCAGCTTTAAGAAGCACACGTTTTTCGTGTTGGAAGGCGGATACCAAGGAGAAAACAACGGGAAGGATATTCACGCGTTGGTGAAAGCTTTCGAAGCCTCAGTCTAGACAATCCTAGAAACTCTGGCCAAGTTGTCAGGTCTGTTTCTGCTCCGTCTTCTGTTTCTCTTGATGCGTGGTTATGAGCACTACAGCAGCCAAAATTATGGCGGCGGCCAAAGCGCTTCTTAGTGTGAGAGGTTCACCTGCAAGAGCCCATCCAAGAAACATCGCCACAATCGGATTAACATAAGCATACGTTGAAACCCTAGTAGGCGTGGTTACCTTCAACAGCCAAATGTAACATGTAAACGCCACAAGCGCCCCAAAAACAACAAGGTAAACCCAAGCAATCAAGGAACGCTCGGACACTAAGTCCAGTCTCACTCTGCTCCACTCGCCTACTGTCAAGCTGGCTAAGAGTAGCAGTATTCCGCCTGCAACCATCTCTAACGCAGTGCTCATTAGAGGCGAGCCAGCGGTCTTTGTTGAGCGCGAATACAGGGAACCGTTAGCCCAAAGGAAAGCTCCAAACACGATTATAGCCGCTCCAGCAACATCAACGCTACTCGCGCCCAAGCTTTCCACTCCGCCAGCAAGCAAGATCACACCAACGAAGCCCATGGCTAAACCCGCAAAGACTCTGAGGCTAGGCTTGTGTCTGTTCCAGAACCAATCTGAAAAAGCCATCCACAGAGGCACCGTGCCCACTAGAAGACTCGTCAAGCCTGAAGGCACCCACTGCTCTGCCCACACTACAGCGCCATGTCCACCTAACAGCATCAAGCCGCCAACCACGAAGGCTACGCCCCAATCATGCTTTGACTCTCTTCCCTTGTCGCGCAATCTCGTCCAAGCGTACAGGATGGTTCCCGCGAGCAGAAAACGGGTTCCTGCCATGAAGAAAGGCGGAAGCGACTCAATGACAAACCGGATGGCTAGATAGGTAGAACCCCAGATAATGTAGACAGCCAAGAAAGCTGCAGCAACCTTCAACCGCACGTGCTAAGCCTC
>CAZHWL010000027.1:0-3550 GCA_964536035.1 uncultured Candidatus Bathyarchaeia archaeon
CTTTCTTCCTTGAATATAGGTACAAGTCCTTAAAAGATTTAACCTATATTACGATTTATGACTTATTATAGGGGAATATAGCTTACATCTTACGACACTACTTACGTTTCCGATAGATCATAATGCCAGCATATTCATGGACGAACTCGAAGCCAACTTCGATTAACTTAGACGCTTCTTCAATTGTTCGAGCAGTGCGCACATGGAATCCATCATTTGTAACCTTAGGAAGCATCTGTTTAATGTTTATGCAAACTTCTGCACTCCTGAGAGCCTAGTGTCGATGCAAAAGTTCCAAACAAACGGAAAAATTGAAAGCAGTCGCAATTTTGCAGGATTTCAGTGTTGCAGGATAGACAAATCACGTTTTTAAGGGCTCCTTTAATGGTGTCTACGGTGCGATGCAGGCACAGCTTTTATATGTAGTCAAACTTTTTGATATACTAGTCCGACGCTGATGGCTGAGGCAAACCTATGAATAATTCTGATATTGTAATTGAGGCACGTGAACTCCGCAAGAACTTTGGAAGTGTCCAAGCAGTCAAGTCTGTCTCATTTACGGCACGTAAAGGTGAGGTTTTTGGATTTTTCGGACCAAATGGTGCAGGCAAGACAACGACTATACGTTTGCTCTGTGGCTTAACTAAACCTACCTCTGGTTCTGCGACTGTTTACGGGCATTACATCATGCACGACTCAACAGGTGTGCGGAGACACCTAACGATTACGCCAGAGGAGAGCGTTTTTTACGAGAAGATGACAGCGGGCGCATACCTCAAATTCTTTGCAAACATGGCTGGACACACAAAAGAATCTGCGAAGGCGAGAATTGAAATGGTCGTGCACATATGCGAACTCTCTGGCTTGATGAACAAGCGTATCGCAACTCTTTCACACGGTCAGAGACAGAAAATCGCACTCGCACGGACTTTCTTAAGCAATGTGCCGATAATGTTTCTTGATGAACCGTTTCAGGGCATAGACATTATTCATCGAAAATCTTTACGAGAATATTTGAGAGATTACGTAAAAGACGGGAACACGGTCTTTTTCACTTCACATAATTTAATTGAAGCTGAACATATCGTGGATCGTTTCGCTTTCATAGACCAAGGCACCATTCTCAAGATTGGTACTGCTCGCGAACTGCGTGACCAATATCTTTTACCAAGATATTCATTGAGAGTCTCTGACCCGATAAAAGCTCAGAAAGTGCTCTCGGACGGCCTTTCACTCGACGAATGTATAGTGAAGGATGACGAGGTTGTCATTGCTCTAAAGAACAGGGAGGACGTTCCAAAAGTTGGCGTTCTTCTAGGAACAGCAGGTATTGCTCTTATGGAAATGCGCCTTCTCGGAACTATGGAAGAAGTTTTCCTGAGTATTCGGCAAAAACCGGAGGTAGGCGCATGACTGAGAGGCAAGAACCATCCGTGGAAACAGCTGAAATTGGGCACCATGCACATAGTGACGCTTTTTCGACGAAGACGCGGAGAAAAATGAAGCTGGTGTTTGCTATTGTCGCCAGAGACATGAAGCAGATGCACAGACACGGCTTGCCTATTTTGTTGTTCCTATCTGTCCTGCTCCTGTTCTTCGGATTTCTGTTTTTCAGTATGGTAAGCAGTACACTCAGGGAAATTGGAGTACCCACATGGACCGGAAGGTTTGCCCCCGCCGAAGAGGGTGGCGGTGGCGAGGGACTGATAACGTCGCTGACGCTCCTGCATGTGGTTTATGGCTATGCAGTATTGGTCACGATGATCCTTGTTCCGGTGGCATTCTCTACTGGCTACAGTCACGAAGTCAAGAAAGGAACTATACGAACCCTCATCTGCTATCCGATTGGCGTCTTTGAAATAACAGTTGCCAAACTCATCTACGCTGCCTTGGTAGGCATTATTTTCGCCGCTCCTGTATCAATTTTGCCAGTTGCAGGGATTGGGAAACCTTTCGGTGACTTAGTCATAATATTCATCACAGCATACACGCTTACGCTTATTACAGTGGCCGTCGCAGCTTTTGTCGCAAACGCCATCACCTTTGCCACCAGAAGAATGTATATTCGGCCTACGTTTCTACCATACCTGTTTGTAGTGTTCTCGTTTTTCAGCACAGCAATCGTTTTGAAGGCATTGACGGGATTCCTGAATTTTGCCTCAAAGATATTCGAAGCAGTAGCCCTATTCACCCCGCTTTCGCCATATCACCAAGGCCGTCTACTATTATCTTCTGTTCTTGGCGGAACCGAGTTTCCGAACTGGATAATCTTTCTGATACCACTCACTCTCCTAGTCGTGGGAATATGGCTCTCCCTGAGGCTCTGGCCCGACATATACGAGAAAGAGTGAAAGCTGAAGAATAAGAAGCAAAAAGTCAATTCTGGACGCTGCCTTGAGATTTTCAACTCTCACTGTCTTGCCTTGACAGAAGTCTGGAATGACTAAGAGGTTAATGCAGAACGTAACTTGAACCGAGAGAACATGAAATCAGATTATTTTGACGCTTGAAGCTTTGAAAGCCATGTAAACTTCAGCATTCAGATCAAGTTTCATATCATCGAACGAACGCTTTGTTATCTGAACCGTAAAAAGCTTACCTGCGTTTACTTTGAGCTTCACTAGACCATCTGAGTCGTGGATCTCTACGATTCTGCCTTTCAGCATATTCCGGGCACTGGAATCGAAGGGATTTCTAGACAGGATTATGTCTTCGGAACTGATGAATAATGAGACTTGGCCTTGATGCTGACCAGTAGCAACAACTTGTGTGCCGTCTCCAATGTTAATGATTGTCGTACCATCTGCAACAGCTCTGGCGTTTCCAGTGAAGGTATTTTCGAGAGCGGCAAAGCTTGCCAGCGTCTTAGAGAGATTACCAAAGATTTCGGCAGGTTTTCCAATTTCGCTCATTCTGCCGTTTTCCATTAAAGCGATTCGATGTGGAAAGCGTTTTGCTTGGAACATATTGTGTGTGGCCATGATAATCGTTGTCTTGTGTTCGCGGTTGATTGTGGTAACTATTTCTTCGATGATTGAGGCGTTTTTCGGGTCCAGGTTGGCGGTGGGTTCATCTAGTAGTAAGAGTTTTGTGTTGAGGATAAGGGCGCGTGCGAGCGTGACTCTTTGTTGTTCACCGCCTGACAGTTTCTTCGCATGCTTCTTTTGGAAGCCCTCCAATCTCACGAGCTTCAGTGTCGTGTTCACGCGTTCTTGGATTTCGTTCTTTGGAACTTTTCTGATTTTCAGGCCGTAAGCAATGTTGTTGTATACAGTGGTGTTGAAGAGGGTTGCTTTCTGGAACACCATTGTCGTTTCCATGCGTGTCTGCTCACGATTCTGGTCGGATATCTTGATGTTATGGAAGTAGATTTCGCCTTTTGTTGGGTTTTCAAGCAGAGCCAGAATTTTGAGTATAGTTGATTTTCCGGAGCCATTAGGTCCTAGCAAAGCTAGGATTTCGCCTTCTTCGACCTGCAAATCAACGTTATCTAGTGCGACAGTGCTGTCGAACATCTTGGTGACTGCTTTCAGCTCTGCAAGAGGGCTCA
>CAZHWL010000027.1:3650-11685 GCA_964536035.1 uncultured Candidatus Bathyarchaeia archaeon
GCGACAGTGCTGTCGAACATCTTGGTGACTGCTTTCAGCTCTGCAAGAGGGCTCATTTTCTTCGCCTTTGAATGATGTTCACGGTCATAGTGATGATGAATACAAGCGCAAGCAGAATTATGGCCAAAGCAATGCTCAATTCAATGTTTCCTTTTGCGGTTTCGGTTGCAATTGCTGTTGTCAGAACTTCTGTCCATCCTAAAATGTTTCCGCCTACCATTTGTGCTACTCCAAGTTCAGCAATGGCTCTGTTAAAGCTGTTTATTCCACCGAGGAGGATACCGCTGAAGGCTTCTCTCATGGCAACGACATAGGCTTGTGATTGGGTGGCGCCGAGCGTTTTGGCCTGATTCATTATTTCGGGGTCAACGGCTTCCAGTGCGCTTGTTGCTAGGCTTACGATTATTGGTGTTATGAGTATGGCTTCACCTAGGATTATGCCAGTAGGCGTGTAGAGTGTGCTCAAGAAGCCGACTGGACCGGATTTTGACAGGAGCAGGAACAGAACTAAGCCTAGAGCGACGGTTGGAATGCCAAGAAGCGTGTTGAATATTCCTTTCAAAAGGAGCTTGCCTCGAAAATCCTTCAGTCCAATTCCCATCGCGATTGGCAGTCCCCATAGCGTGGCGATTAGTGTTGCTGCTCCAGACACGTATAGCGAGCGTAGTGTAATTTCCACCACTCGCGGGTCGCCAGAAAAAATGAGTTGGATTGCTTTGGTGAAGCCTTCGATTATTTCGTTCAACTATGATTCCGCATAGTAATTGGTTTGTTCTATGTATAAAGTTCTGGGCATCTTGGGTCTCTGTATTCTATTGGACATTCTGTGGGAGGATTGCCAAAGAAGGCGTATTTTTTTATCCATTGCGCAATCTGCTCTGTCGAATTGGCTGTCACAAATTGGACGGCTGCATGGAAAAGGCGGCCGCTTGCACCGTAATCGGTTTTGCCATAGTTTTCGATCAGTTGTTGGCCCTCGTCGGATATTAGGAATTTTATGAACGTTATTGTGTCATTGAAGTTGACATGTTTATGATGCGTTTGGTTCACGGCCATGACACTGTAGACGTTCAGCAACTCGTATTTTTCCTCCATGAATGAGTCTAATGTGATCAGTTGATCTTTCTCAGTATACTTCAAGTATGTTCCGATGTCTGAAAGCGTGTAAGCTGAGAACTCTTCTGTCATCATGAGTGTTTCACCCATGCCTCCGCCTCTGCTTGCATACCATGGCTCAGCTGAAACTAGAGTGTAGTTGAATCCTGCCGATTTCCATAGACTTTGTTCTTTGGTATGGGTGCCGGAGTTGTCGCCTCTTGACACCCAGACTCTGCCTGTTTGGTTTCTGCCATACTCGACTATTCTCTTCAATGCCTCAGTTGCGTTCTGTCCGTTGATTTGGGCAGGATCGTTTGAGGGACCAATTATTGTGAAAAAGTTGTATGCTATAATTTTGCGGCAGCTTCCAAACCCCTGCTGCAAGAAATTGATTTCCTGCGAAGGCGCATGCACTAGAACACAGTCTACGTCGCCATTTCGTCCCTGCTCTATGGCTATGCCAGTTCCAGCTGCTGTGAACTGGAGGTCTATTGGATATTTGGCTTCAAAGGCTTTTTCCACTTCTTTAAGGAGATCGCTTTCCCATAGGCTCGTAGTAGTTGATACAAGAAGTCTTCTTCGACTGAAGTATTGCATGTATATTAAAGTCCCAGAGATTATCAGCGCAGTGATTATTATTGCGGCTGTTAACATTTTTTGCCACAGTTTCAAGCTGTTCTCACCGTTATGTTTTGTCATTCATATCGCTTGTTTTAAGCTTATAAATTTATCGCGACAATAACAGAGAACAACATGTCCACGAATAAAAAACGCAAACTCTCATTCAAGATCTGGATAGAAGCTGCAGACAAACCGGTTCTAGGAAAAGGCGGAGCTGAAATACTTGAGCACATACAGCGGGATGAATCCATCTCCAAAGCTGCCAAAAACCTAGGAATGTCTTACCGATACGTTTGGGGACACTTGAAGAAAACTGAAAAAGCTGTCGGTGAACCGATTGTCGAGACATTCAAAGGCGGCAAAGCAGGAGGCGGCGGAGCACGGCTCACGAAGCTTGGAGAAAGTTTGTTGATGGAATACCGGCGTATGGAGTCGTATTTTGACAACGCTTTAGCTAATGTGAAAAACCCTGTCGAAACAAGTGTAAGCTTGGCGAGACAGACAGCAAAAGAAGACAAGGCTTTGCCTTCAGATTTTCAGTATCCGATAGTCTTTCTGCCTGTTCGTGATTTAGAGGTGATACGCCTATTCTATAATGTCCTTCTCGGGTTGCCTGTTGCGCTGAATCAGAAACAATGCCTAATATTTCGCGTCGGAGCGAAGGAGAATCGAGGCTATTGGGGATTCTGTAAGAACCTTAAAACAAAGATGAGCGAACCGGAGAAAATATGTTTGACCCTTGTTGTGACCTCTCGTGAAGCCGTAGATCAGTGGCACAGCAAACTCGTCAAAAAAGGAGTGGAATGTACGAAGGGCCCAAACCACAGGCCACAGTTCCACATTTACAATGCGCTATTCCGCGACCCCATGAACTACACATTGGAGATCCAATCATTCGACCCTGAACAGGAACCAAACGCCTGAAAATCACCGAGCTTACACAACCCGAATCGCTTCTATATGGTAAGCAAACTCTTTATCATAAACAACAATGAAGTAGTACAAGAACACGGAGACAATCACTCAGATGTCGAAACAGACTGACTGGGCACAAATTCTGAACGTGTGTAAGATCAACGTGCAGAAACAGATTTCGCCGCTGCTGAAAAAGCTAAACGAGCCGCAGCCAGATTTGGGCATCGGGGCCGGCGGCGATCCCATAAAGCAGATAGATCTAGCGGCTGAAAACGCAATAATCAACACGCTACTCGATCATAGCGTGTCATTCACGCTTATCAGCGAAGAATCTGGAATCAAGAAATATGGCAAAAAACCTGAAGAGTGCTACGTGACTGCTGATCCTATTGACGGGTCAACGAACCTGACAAGGGGAATACCTTTCTACGCCGCGTCAATCGCAGTGTCCACAAAACCCATCCTGAACACGGTGTACGCTGCGATGGTGACGGATCTCTTCCACGAAGTAACATACATAGCACAGAAGGGAAAAGGAGCGTACCGCGATAATCGGCGAATAACTCCTTCAGACAACACTTCGCTGGAAGAGGCAGTCATAGGAGTAGATCTGAACTCGTACAATACCGAAAGAATCGTATCGCAGCTGACAAGTTTGATCAAGAGAACTAAGCATCTGCGCCACTTTGGGGCCAACGCGCTAGAACTGTGTTATGTTGCAGATGGATCAACAGATGCGTTCATAGATATTCGCGGAAAACTTCGCACAACAGACACTGCGGCAGCATGGCTGATAATACAGGAAGCCAACGCCAAGATAACGACGGTAGACGGAAAACCGCTGGACGTTAAGCTTGACCCAAAGGAGAAAGTGGAGTTTGTGGCTGCTGGAAACTCGAAAATGCACAAACTCATACTTGACCTAGTAAAGTCCAGAAAGGAAGTTGAATGATAAAACTCCTCTTTCCGTATCCAGCCGTTCTGGTCAAGAACAAGAAAACGTCGACAATGGTAATCGCTGATTTGCACATCGGCTGGGAAATGGCCTTGTCAGATGAAGGAATACATGTCCCAACGCAGACGCCGAAACTTCTCAATAAGCTGACAGTTCTTGTCTCAGAGTACAAGCCTGACGCGATTTTGATTCTGGGAGATGTCAAACACACGATTGCAACAGCGGAAATGAGAGAATGGCAGGATGTCCCAAACTTCTTCAGCGAACTTGGAAAGCAAGTGAAAACGGTCCAAGTTATTCGCGGTAACCATGACGGAAATCTTGAGCCTCTACTGCCTGAAAGCGTTACAGTGCTACCCGCAACAGGAGTCACAATGGGCGAAGTTGGATTCTTTCATGGACATCAATGGCCCTCACCATTGCTGCTGAAATGCAAAACGATCATAATGGGACATGTCCACCCTGTTGTCGCTTTCCGCGACCCTTCAGGATTCAGGATAATCAAGCAAGTGTGGATAAAGGCAGACGTCAACAAAGCGCTTTTGGCTAAAACTCTGTCGAAAAAACACAAAGGCAAGAGCGAAGCAACTTCGAAAGACACTGCCCAAAAGACACATGAAACTAGGGCAATGGCTCAGCTTTTCATAATGCCCTCCTTCAACGACTTCCTCGGAGGAAGACCATTAAATGAAACGCGAACTTACGGGCACGTCAGAACCAAGATGGTGACTGGTCCTGTTCTCCGCTCGGAAGCTGTCGACATGAAAAATGCTGAAGCATACCTGCTGGATGGGACATTTCTCGGAACCATGAACCAGCTGAACGCATTAAGCTAGCTAACTCTCAGCATAATGTTTATACACGGTAGGATTCTTCACATTCTAAACGGGTGAAAACGGTGCCTTCGGATGACGATTATTCTGAATGGTTCAAGAAGAGGCGCTCTCCATTCTTTAGAAATTGGGACTTTGAAGACATAGACAAGATGTTTCATGAAATGGAGAAAATGATGGAAGAACAATTCAAAAGCTTAACCTCTCAAGCTCCACGAGATTACGTGCGCGAACGCAAACTCCCAGATGGCTCAACAGCGCGAGAATTTGGACCGTTCGTTTATGGCTACAGCGTGAAAATAGGTCCTGACGGAAAACCTGAAATCAACGAGTTTGGAAACCTCAAACCAAGCCGCCGCGGGCCACAGGTTAAGGAAGAGCGCGAACCATTGATTGACACGATAGAGACAGATGGGGAAATCCACATTGTGGTAGAACTTCCTGGTGTGGACAAGAAGGACATCCAGCTTCACGGAACAGAAGAATCGCTGACGATATCAGTTGACACTCCTGAACGCAAATATTACAAAGAGGTCAACTTTCCTGTAAAGGTCAGAGTGACAGAAGCCAAAACAGCTTACAAGAACGGCGTGCTCGAAGTAACAATCCCGAAAACCACGGACCCCAAGAAAACGAAGGGCGAACCCATAAACATAGACTAGAATAATTCTGGCTCAACAATAAAGAAAAAACCCATGCTGAAAATAGGCTGTGCACACGTGGACAAAGCTTCAGAACTTGACATGCTTCATGACGCCTGCAAAGAAGCGAAAGCTAAAGGCAAACTGACCGGAAAAAACCTCACAAGACTCTACGAGATATTTGGTCACCGCTTCACAAAAGCCTTCGAAGCACTAACAGAAAACCGCGTGAAAAAATACGTCTTCAAACCAAGCGATCGAACAGTCTGGATAGTTGTCGGAAAGGAACGCGACTACCTCATTCTTTCCAAAGCTGACTTCTGCACATGCGACGACTTCTATTTTCGCGTTCTGGACAGGCAAGTGCACATGTGTTACCACATCATCGCCCAGAAAATTGCCAACGCTCTGGACTGGTATGCCACCATTGAAGAGCGTGACGAGCTCTACGATTCATTGATGAGCGAGTGGAAAAAACCTACTGTTTAAATATTTAAACTCCAAATCTACATGAGTAACGGAGACAAACTGATGAACATCCCAGAATACTTTGAACTGCTCAAATACATACTCATGTTCTCAACATTCACTGTACTAGTTTTGGTTTTCCTATACATGTTCTACGGCAAAGAAGAAAAAGAGGAACAGTAGCCCTAACTAGACTATATTCTTCTTAACTGGTTTCAGGTGGGTAGCCAAAATCATTACAATAGCCAAAACAGCAAGAATTATAGAAACTATGATGAGCCATGATGCGTCAGGCCCAACACCTAACACAATAGGAAATGGCCCAATGAATATGACCGCTCCCATGCTCGCAGAACCATTTTGATCGCTAGACAATGATGCAACAATGATAACTGCGATGCCAATCAAAACCAAGAAAAACCCAACCGTGAACAATGCCAGAATTCTTCTAGAAACAGATTCTCCGTTTATCGCTGATTCACTCTCTGCTGCCGCAGTCATTTCGCTGTCTCACCTGAACAGTTGCGAATAGATAACTAGTACAGCCATGGCGATTATTGCTAAGACTAGCGACATCAACAGAACCTTCTTAACAGATTCCGCATCACTACCAAAAACTATCGGAATCGGGCCGATCAAAACGACGCCTCCGCCCTTGATTCTTCCCTTTCCTTTGATTCCTGAGAACAAGACAAGCAGAAATGCGATTGCAATAACCACTGACCCAACTAATATCAGACCTATGCCCAGTTCATAAAGCGTTTCCAAGTTCATAAGAACAGAAACTCCTTGAAACATGTTTGAAGGGTGCCAATAGGCTTTTAAAAAACTTTGCAGAAAGCATATGTCTCTGCGGTGCCCAAACACAGATGACGGTTGAACAGACTATCACCCACATTCTCTCGAAACATCCAGAAGCGTCCAGAGAAGAAATCGTCAAAAAGCTTGAGAAAGAAAGACACAAGACTAACGGCCTGATTTCGGACGAAATTCTCCTCAGAATAATCGCTGCAGAACTCGGCGTGGAAATCGAGAACAACAAAGCACCAACGCCCACGCTTTCCGCGGCGGATCTTGTCCCAAACCTTAACAACGTGACCGTGACAGGCCGCGTCATAGCAGTTTTCCCACCCAAAGCCTTCAACGGACACAAAAAAGGAAAAATCGCAAGCTTCCTCATAGCAGACAAACACGACATTCTCCGAATCGTCCTATGGAACGACAAAACAAGCCTCGTCGAAAAAAGCGAAGTAAAAGTCGGCCGGCTGATACGAATCTCCCGCGGATACACGAAAGAAGGCCCTGGAGGAGTAGAAGTACATGTTGGAGAAAGAAGCCGTTTCGACCTCACTCCTCAAGACCTGAAAGAAGAAGACTACCCAGCAGCAAAAGAGTTCAACACAAAAATCGCAGACGTAACACAAGCGAGCAGAAGCAGGAAAGTAAACCTTAACGGTGTTGTCAAAAAGCTGTTTCCGACATCTACTTTTGAAAGGCAAGATTCAAGCACTGGAAAAGTGATGCGTCTGATTCTGGCTGACGAAGGCGGCGAAATACCTGTTGTTGTCTGGAACGAAAAAGTTGATGAACTCTGCAATGTGAAGGAAGGAGACAGGCTACAGATAATCAACGCAAAGATCAGAAAAGCACAAGACAATGGAACAGAGGTGCACATAGACGCGGGAGCATACGTGGAATCTGCTTCTTCTACGGAAGAGTTTTGCAAGATTGCAGATCTGCGAGAAGGCCTGTGGAGCATTAACATTGAAGGTGAAGTCGCCGCAAAACCCATACTCAGAGAGATTAAAACCTCCAAAGAGGAAATCGTGCAGTTAGCAAGCTTCGAGATTAAAGATGAGACTGGGAGCGTGTGCGTTTCAGCTTGGCGCAAACACGCGGTAACAGTAAGTAACCTGAAAGCGGGCGAAAAAATCGTGATAAGAAATGCTTACTTACGAAAAGGATTCAGCGACATCCTTGAGCTATCCACCAGAGATATAACATCAATCACTTTCACGGAATAAAGGAACTTGGCATGCTGTGTCTGTTCATTTTTTTCTTCTTAAGCGATAGATAACGTAAACTGAGCCTATAATTGTGAGAACCGCACTGACCAATATAATGATCAACGCTGTCGACACCCAGCTTCCGAAAGGTCTTGTTCCGAAAGTGAAAACTAAACAGATCTGAGTCATGTTACTGAAGTAGCCTCCAAAACTGGTCTCTTGAAAGTATGTACAGTTGGAATCAACTATTACCAAGTTTCCCGCATAAAATGTTCCATTGAAAGCTGTTCCACCTATGCTCTCAAACGTCACTTGAATCTGGTAATTCTGACTTTCCTGAGTCAGCTCCGGCATTGTCCAATTCTTTGGAATGATTGCAGGTCTTGACGTGAGCACAGCGTCATCGATGAACAGAGCTCCCCTTTTAGAGTTTGAAGTTTTCACAATCATTTGGAGGCCTTTAGCATTTGGAGGAGGGATCCCGGACACGTTGAGCTG
>CAZHWL010000028.1:0-6294 GCA_964536035.1 uncultured Candidatus Bathyarchaeia archaeon
CGAGGTTCAGATTCTCCTGTTCTGAGCAATCATAAGGCGTTTCTGTTTGACAAGACCCGAAATCTGCTGGTGTTACCTGTTTCAGTAGCAAAGATAGACGCATCGCAATATCCCTACGGCGTGCCTCCATATGCTTATGGAACAACTGTCTGGCAGGGAGCATACGTTTTCAACGTAACTCTCACCGGAGGCTTCAACTTGACAGGACGGATTACTCATGGAACCGAAGGCGGAGGCGTGCCCGAAGTTGGCTATTGGGTCAACAGGGCTCTATACATAGAGAACGTGCTGTACACGGTATCAGACAGGAAAGTGAAGATGAACAACCTGACTGATCTTTCGGCTATAGGCGAGGTTCAACTTCCCTAAACTTCCCGTTTTCTTATTTTAGAACCGGCAAAAGCTTTTGTTATATGTATATGTGTATGATTTCTCCTACCCCGTAGGATATTACTGCTCCTGCTATTGTTATGAAGGCGTATTTGGCTCCACATTTAAACCGGTTTTCTTTGCTCAAGTTGCCTATGTACGTTCCTAAGATAAAGGCTGAAACGGTTCCGATTATGAACGAAGCTGTCGTGGCAGTCCACACTTCGAATAAGGCAAAAGGCACCAGTAGCAAGACCAAAACAAGCAGAGTTGCCAGAAACGAAAAGACACCGCTAAGCCAAACTTCCTTTTTCGAATGGATGTGCATGTTGTTTCCTTCCTCAGCACCACGCATTTGCACGGCCCTTTCCGTTGATTGTGAAACAAAAAAGCCTATCGAGTTTCCTAGTGCGTCAGCGATACCGCCAATGATAGCGGCAATCAGGATGTCTACTGAGCTACCTGTAGCTCTAGCCACGCCAACGATTATTCCTAGAAAGCATATTATTCCATCAGTTAGTCCAAAAGCGACGCTTTCCATAAGGAAGTGCAGTTTAAACTCAAGCTCTGTCACTATGCTTGTCCTCAGTTTGACGTAGGCTTAGAATCAGATATCTGCGGTTTAAGGATTGTGTCTGTCTTGCCGTTGGTTTATCCTTATTTGACAAGTTACAGCTTAAATCTGCGTCTTGTATGCATAGAAGAAGATGAACCCGTTTTCACGATTTCGCAGTCGTTACTCTTTCGTTAGAGGAAACTTCCTACTCATGACTATAACTTGGATTCTGATGTTCTTCGCTGTGCCAATCCCTAACACGTATGCCGGCAAATTCTACAAGGACGTGCTTGGAGCGGACGACTTCATTCTGAGCGTGATCAGCTTTGCCGGGTCAATCGCTCTCGCCTTCGTACAGTTTCCAGGCGGCTATCTTGCAGACAAGCATGGAAGAAGATGGCTAGTTTACACAATGACTTTCGGTGTTGCCCTCTCTTCTATCTTCTTTGTGTTTGCACCGTCATGGCCATTTATAGTGATTGGCATTATGATCCAGAATTTCTGCTTGCTCTATCAGCCAGCCTTGTTTGCCATTATGCTTGATTCTGTTTCACCTGAAAATCGCGGCGCAGGTTTCACCTTCCAAGCAGTAGTCACAAACCTCGTTGGACTGCCTGCTTCGATAATAGCTGGATACCTGATCTTAATTTTTCAATTCGATCTTGGAATGAGAATTGCCTATGCAATAGTCACTGTTGCCTATTTCGCTGCTGCTTTCTTAAGAGTGAAGCTCAAAGAGACGCTTCCTTCAACGGCGGCTAGTAGTCGCCCGGCGCTCCTTGAGGCACTGCGCGAGTACCCAAAATCTGTGAGAGAAAGCATGAAAGTCTGGAGCAAAGTTCCGAGAGCCGTTTTTCATCTCTTCGTTTCAAACGCTGTCGCTAGCAGTCTGCTGGCAGGATGCAATACCTATTTTGTTGTCTACGCACTGGAGGTTCTAGGAATTGCAAAGTTTCAATGGGCGATTGTCATGGCATTCATGTCGCTGAGCGCTGCCATTCCCGCCATAGGCGCCGGTCTAAGGATGGACAAGGCTGGAAGAAAACGGTTCCTCGTCTTAGGCTACCTCTGCTATCTGCCAGCTATGACTGTTTTTGTTTCTGCAACTTTCTTCATAGGATACGCCTTCTACATCCTTCTAGGTGCATTCTTCTTTTTCGGCCTCGGTCAAGTGTTGACATCTAGCAGCTATCAGTCGTTGCTAGGCGATCTGACGCCTAGAGAATACAGAGGAAAAGTTGTGGGCTGCAGCCAATTCTTTATTTATCTAAGTCAAGCCCTTACCCAACTTCTGATTGGTTTTCTGTATTCATATATTTGGAAGCCGTTGCCATTCATCATGTTAGCTGCGTGCGCCGTACCTGTTGCCCTGTTTGTCTTCCTAAAAGTGTTCGAGTCGCAAACCAAAGAAATTTAAAGATTTAAAAAGCGGCTAACCATAAAGTTTGAAGAAAGTAGTGGAAGGTCTGAGAATTTATGCCGTTCATACCAATTGCTGAACTCTTGCAAGGAAAACACGACGACGAAAAGATCACTATTCGAGGCTGGGTTTACCGCAAGAGAGAAGGAAAACAGATGATTTTCCTTGTTCTGCGAGACGCGTCAGGAACTATTCAGTGCACTGTTAAGGCTGACAGCCCAGCTTGGAGTGACGCTGAAAAACTCACGATCGAATCGTCTCTGTCGCTTGAAGGTTTAGTGAAGCAAGACAAGCGTGCACCTGGCGGCTATGAGATTTCAGCGGAAAGAATCTCCATAATTGGATTAGCTGAGGTTTTTCCAATCAGTAAGGATCAGAGCGAAGAGTTTCTTAGAGATGTCCGTCACTTGTGGCTACGCAGTAGAAAGATGAACTTGGTCATGAAGGTACGCGCTGAAGTGCTTGAAGCGGCGCGAGAGTTTTTTGCCATTCAGAAGTTTTTTGAGGTTTCGCCGCCTATGTTTATCACAAGTGCCTGCGAAGGTGGATCAACGCTTTTCGGTTTGAAATATTTTGACCAGAACATGTATTTGACTCAGAGTTCTCAGCTTTATCTTGAGATTCTGATTTATTCTTTGGAGAAAGTCTACTGCATTGCTCCGTCTTTTCGTGCTGAAAAAAGCAGGACGATTAGGCATTTGACTGAGTACTGGCATATGGAGGCAGAATGGCCCTTTGCAGACATGCATGATCTGATGAAGTTTGAAGAAGAGCTAATGGCTCACATCTGCAAGAGAACAGCTGAAAACTGCAAGAAAGAGTTCGATGAACTGGGAGCAAACATAACCAAAGTTGCTTCAGTCAAGACACCTTTTCCAAAGATAACTTACACAGAAGCTTTGGAGAAGCTCGGTTCCAAAGGTTTGAAGAAGAACTGGGGAGAAGACTTAGGTTATGATGATGAAAAGGCTCTGGCAGATGAGGTTGACAAACCGTTCTTCATATACGATTATCCTACTGCGATCAAGGCTTTCTACTGCAAGACTTACAGAGATAAACCTGAGGTAGCAATGTCTACTGACATGCTGGTCCCGAGGATTGGCGAGGTTTCCACAGGCGGAGCAAGAGAAGACGACAAGGATATGCTAATAAAACGTATCAGAGACATGGGCATGGACGAAAAAGATTACGACTGGTACCTGGATCTGAGGCGATACGGCACGGTTCCACATGTTGGCTTTGGCATGGGTGTGGAAAGATTGATCACTTGGATGCTTGACTTGGAGAACATAATAGACTCGATACCCTTCCCAAGAACCATAAGAAGATTCTACCCATAAAACGCAGGATTCGTTCAAAAACATTTCAGGCATGGTTATTTGCTTGATTCTTCAGGTTTCTTGCCGCTCATGTATTCTATTTCTATTTTTCCAATCGCCGTGCTTTTCAGTCTCTTCGACTTAATTCGCGCAATCATTGGTTCTGGGTTTTTCTCAAGCTGTCTTATCATACACTTCACGGCTTCAAGTTTCTCGTTGATATTCTCTATGAAGGTCGTTTTTCCTTTGAAGTGTACTGACGTGTAGAGATGGTTGCATTTGTCTTCTACGTAGCCGTGGTCGATGATGGCTTGTCCCCACACTGTGTTGTTCGTCTTTAGAAAATCAATCTTTTTTCCTTCATTTGCACAGTGAAAGTAGATGCAATTGCTTTTTTCGTCGTAGCCGTGGCTCAGTGTCACAAGGTATGGTTCATTATCCTTGCACATCGCAACAGTCACATATTTCGTAATTTTCAATATTTTCTTCAGCGCGTCTTTTTCAGTGATTTCCTTGTCTTTTCGTCTTACGTGATACACGTTGACGGCACCAAGTTAGATAGGGGCGCGCATTTGATATTTTAGCTCTTGCTAGGGTGGAGGCAAAATTCGTGCGTCGATTCAGCATGTGTGTAGTGAGTAAAACAAAGCCCGTTAAAAGTTGAGGAAAGCTAGTTTTTAGACATTTTTGGACGTTTCTGCCTTTTAAAATGGAAAAGGGGAAAAAGAAGTGCTTTTTACTTCTTCTCCAGTTGTTTCCTGACTTCTTCGTATGTGGCTTTTATGTCTTCGACTGAAGCTTCGTCTTCGAGCGTTGAAACGTCGCCCAAGGTTTGGCCGGCTAGTACTGCTTTCAGTAGTCTGCGCATGATCTTGCCGCTGCGTGTCTTTGGCAATTTGTTGACTATCACTATTGCTTCTGGTGTTGCGATTGGGCCGATTGTCGCTCTGATGTGCTGAACAAGTTGAGTTCGCAAGTCGTCTGATGGTGTGAAGCCGCTTCTCAGCGTTACGAATGCTACTGGAACCTCTCCTTTGAGGGCATCTTCTTTGCCCATTACTGCTGCTTCTGACACTGCTGGGTGTGAGACAAGTGCGCTTTCAAGTTCGACTGTGCCGATTCTGTGTCCAGCCACTTTCAAGACTTCGTCGGCTCTTCCAAGTAGCCAGAAGTATCCATCTGGGTCTCTTACTGCATAGTCGCCCGTGTAGTAGATGTTTGGCCATCTTCCGAAGTATGTTTGCTTGTACCTGTCTGGGTCTTTCCATAGGGTTTCAAGCATTCCTGGCCATGGTGTCTTGATCACTAGGAAGCCTTTGGTTCCTGCTTGCGTTGGTTGTCCTTTCTCATCCCAAACTTCTGCAAGAACGCTTGGCAGAGGGTTTGTTGCTGATCCTGGTTTCAAGGCTACGAGTTCGAGTCCTGACAGTGGGGCGATCATGAAGCCACCTGTTTCTGTTTGCCACCAAGTGTCTATGATCGGTAGCGTGTCTCTTCCAATGTGGTGGTAGTACCATCTCCAGGCTTCAGGGTTTATTGGCTCGCCAACTGTGCCTAGAATTCTCAGAGTGGTTAGATCGTGCTTTGTGACCCATTGTTCGCCGAACTTCATGAACATTCTGATCGCTGTAGGCGTAGTGTAGAGTATTGTGACCCCGTGTTTTTCGATGAGTTCCCACCATCTGTCTTGCGCTGGATAGTCTGGTGTGCCTTCGAAGATGAAGGAGGTTATGCCCATTGCTAGTGGAGCGTAAACGTTGTAGGTGTGTCCTGTGATCCAGCCGACGTCTGCAGTGCACCACCAGATGTCTTCGTCAGTCGGGTTGAAACCCCATTTCAGTGTCCAGTATCCCCAGACTAGGTAGCCGCCTGTGCCGTGCTGAACGCCCTTCGGTTTGCCAGTCGTTCCGGAGGTGTACAATATGAACACTGGATCAGTCGCTTCCATGGGCTCGGGCGGAACATAAGCATTAGCCTCAACCTTGGCAAGCGCCTCATGATACCAAACGTCGCGTCCTTCTTTCATAGGAATTTGTTGGCAAGTGCGCTTGATAACAACGACTTTTTCCACGGTTGGGCAATTTGCTAGTGCGCGATCAGTCGTATCCTTCAGTGTTACTGTTTTTCCTCGTCTGTAGGCTCCGTCTGCTGTCACAACAATTTTGGCTTGACAGTCGTTGATCCTATCTGCTAGAGCTTCTGCGCTGAAGCCTGAGAAGACCACTGTATGGACTCCGCCGATTCTGACAATTGCGAGCAGCGTGATCGGCAACTCCACAATCATTGGTAGATAGACAGCGACTCGGTCGCCTTTCTTCAAACCGAAGTCTTTGAAAACTCTCGCTAGCTTGTTAACTTCTCTATAAAGTTGATAGTAGGTGTAGGTTCTAACTTCGCCGGGAGCTTCGCCTTCCCAAATATAGGCCAGTTTGTTCTTTCTGTGTGTTTTCAAATGCCTGTCTAGAGCGTTGTAGCAGATGTTCAAAATTCCGCCTGAAAACCATTTGTAGAATGGCGGGTTTGAATCGTCAAGCACTTTGTCCCATGTTCGGAACCAGTCGATCGCCTTTGCTTTTTCTGCCCAGAACTCTTGTGGGTTCTTTATTGATTTCTCCCATTCTTCCTTGAGC
>CAZHWL010000028.1:6394-11648 GCA_964536035.1 uncultured Candidatus Bathyarchaeia archaeon
TTGTGTACAAAGTTGAGCAGAACTGTTGTCATTCCGAAGCCCAATAGTCCAAGAGGTGCTGGATTCGCTGTTTTCTCACTCATTTCTCCCAAACCTTACCTTTTAATTGATTGGCGCAAACTTCAGACTGCTTTGAATTTAAGTCTTCCTCAGCTTACTCTTTACGTCTCTTGCTTGCAATGTATTTGCCTAGCTCCAACGAGCCGAACACTATTATAGTGAACAATATGGCGAATGCCCAGTCAATGAGTTCAGGCGGGTTTACGTCAAATAGCCCATAAAGTCCAGGTGTGTAGAGCACTAAGAGCTGAAGGCCAAATGACGAAAGTATTGCATACCATAGGAATCTGTTCTTGAAAACGCCCACCTTGAATACAGGGTACTTCAGCGAACGAGCTGAAATTGCATTAGCCAGTTCCATCATGATCATCGCCGTGAGCAATTGTGTTCTCGCTTCAGTCAGCTGATGTGCGCCTTCCCAAGGTTTGTGATAGAAATATCCGAACAGAAGAAGAGCTGACATCATTATTGGCAGAATGCTCAGGTAGATCTTGACATCACGAGTGAAAACGCTTTCATTCGGATCTCTAGGTTTCCTTTCCATCAGATCTGGGTCGCCTGGATCCACGCCTAAGGCCATGGCCGGCAGACCATCTGTTGTCAAGTTTACCCAGAGTAGTTGTGTAGCAGTAAGAGCAATTGTGGCGTCGCTTATTGTTCCTGAGTTTGCTCCTGGTGAAAAGATCTTAGCCAGAAAGGGAACGGAGACCACTGCAACAAACATAACGATAATCTCCATTACGTTGCAGCGCAACAGGTAAGTCAGGTATTTCTTGATGTTGTCGTAGATCTCTCGGCCTTCTCTTGCAGCTTTCACGATTGATGCAAAATTGTCATCTGCCAAAACCATGTCCGAGGCTTCTTTGGTGACTTCAGTACCGGTAATTCCCATTGAAACACCAATATCAGCCATCTTTAAGGCTGGAGCATCATTGACTCCGTCGCCAGTCATTGCGACAACCCGGCCCTTGGCTTTCCATGCTTTAACGATTCTCATTTTGTGTTCAGGAGAAACTCTAGCATATATCACGACGTTTCCCACCACGGTTACCAGTTGCTCGTCGCTCATTTTCTCAAGTTCTTCCCCAGTAAGCACTTTTCCTTCTTCTTCGTTTTCGCCGAGTAGATTCAGTTCCTTTGCGACGGCCATCGCAGTGAGTTTGTGATCTCCAGTCACCATGACTACGCTGATTCCAGCTTTCCTGCAAGTATATATTGCATCTTTCACTTCTTCTCGAGGCGGATCAATCATCCCCATTATTCCAACGAAAGTGAAGTCTTTCTCATATTTCTCATCAAAATCAGTAGCATCTGCAGGCAACTCTTTGAAAGCGAAACCCAAGTTTCTGAGTGCTTGTCTAGCCATTGTTTCAATTACTTTTAGTATTTCTGTTCTGTCTTCCACAGTTATTTTGCGTGTTTTTCCATTGGCAAGTATTTTCGTGCATTTCCCAAGGACTACTTCTGGAGCACCTTTCATGTAAGCCTTCTTTTTCCCAGAGGCTTCGTGGAAAGTAGTCATGCACTTTCTTTCAGAGGAGAATGGGATCTCTGCTATGCGCGGCTCGTTTTTCTCAAGTTCTTCTTTCCATAATTCTGTTTTTGCCGCCGTAACGACTAGCGCTCCTTCTGTTGGGTCTCCTTTGATGATCCACCTGTCAGTTTCGGTTTCTTTTTCTAGTTTTGCGTCATTGCATAGTGTAGCCGTGGTTAAGAGGATGCGTATTTCTTCGGCTGACGGATCAATTTTCTTGTCTTCAAATAGAAACTCGCCTTTAGGCTCGTATCCGACGCCTGAGACTTTGATAGCTTTGCCGTTTGCATATATTCTTTGCACAGTCATTTCGCCTTTGGTCATTGTCCCGGTTTTGTCGGAGCATATGACGCTTGTGCAGCCTAAGGTTTCAACTGCTGGGAGTTTCTTGACTATTGCGTTTACTTTTGCCATTCTGTACATTCCCACTGCTAGAGCGCCTGTTACGATTGCAGGTAAGGCTTCTGGAACGGCCGCTACTGCTAGGCTGATTCCCCAGAGGATCATGTCGAGCCAGTCGCGTCCTTCTACAACTCCTATCGCACCAACTGAGAGACAGATGACTATTGATAGGATTCCAATCCATTTACCTATTGAAGATGTCCTTTTTTCGAGTGGAGTTGTTTCTTCCTTGGTTGTTTGAACCATTTTGGCTATCTTGCCAAATTCCGTGTTCATTCCTGTGCATGTGGCTACCGCTTTTCCTCTACCATAGACTACTATGGTTCCGGTGAGCGTCATGTTCTTTCTGTCGTTGAGCGGTGTTTCTTCGGAAAGTGTCAAAACGTTCTTGTTGACAGGTGCTGATTCTCCAGTTAGGGCAGCCTCATCTATTTTCAAGTTGAATGCTTCAATAAGTCTGGCGTCAGCCGGAATCTTGTCCCCTGTGTAAAGGAGGATTATGTCTCCGGGAACGATTTCGATTGTCGGAATCTTTTCTTCTCTTCCGTTTCTCAAGACCATGGCGGTTGGCGCGGTCATCTTTTTTAAGGCTTCAACAGCTTTCTCAGATCTAAACTCTTCCACAAATCCCAAGATTGCTGTTGCCAAGACTATCGCAACAATCACCATAGCATCGGTAAGTTCGCCAACGTCCTGTTTGATGAAATATGAACCGATGGAAAGTCCGACGGCGATTAATAGTATAATCATCAAAATATCTGCAAACTGCTCCAAGAACATCTTTATTGGCGAAGTTCCCTTTTCCTTCTTCAGCTCGTTAGGTCCGTACTGTTGGAGACGGTTCTTCGCCTCTTCTTGACTCAAGCCTTTTTGTCCGACGTTCAGTTCCTTATGAACTTCTTCAACTTCCATGGCGTGCCAAGGTTTTGCCATTCTTCCCACCTTTGCAGAGAACAGTAAGCCATTTCCAAAGGAGCTTTTAACTGTTTCTTTGAAAATTGGCTTTCGGCAAATAAGTTTATAAGAGGTTTCGATTCACTATCGCTACTTAAAATGTAGATGGGAATAAGTAAGAGGAGAAATGAAACAATGGAATTTCAACTATGGTTTATAGCGCCATTATCTGCTTTGATCTCAATACTGGTCGGATTTTACTTTCTACGATACATCAACAAACAGGACAGCGGAAACGAGAAGATGAAGGAGATTTCTGGCCTCATCAAAGACGGAGCTAGCGCCTTCCTTAAGCGCGAATACAAAACGTTGGCCGTTTTCGTGGCCATCGTAAGCGTGCTCATAGTTCTCTTTCTGCCCAACCCTATTTGGGCAACAAGCGATCCGTTGAAGAACGTTGAAATGGTCTTGGCCTATATATTTGGGTCCTCATGTTCGGCTCTCGCCGGGTACATGGGCTTAAACGTTGCGACCAAAGCGAACGCCAAAGTTGCCAACGCAGCACAACATGGCTTGAACAAAGCTTTCCCCGTTGGCTTCAGAGGTGGAGCTGTTATGGGCTTCGCTGTGGTCGGCGTCGGCCTTTTGGGCGTAAGCATAGTTTACCTTGTCACAGGTGACCCAGTGGTCGTGCTTGGCTTCAGTTTCGGTGCTAGTTCACTGGCCCTTTTTGCCAAGGCAGGCGGAGGCATCTTTACGAAGACAGCTGACATTAGCGCTGATTTAGTTGGTAAGGTTGAACTGGGCCTGCCTGAAGATGACCCACGCAACCCTGCTGTGATTGCAGACAATGTGGGTGACAACGTGGGCGACGTAGCAGGCATGGGTGCCGATCTCTTTGATTCTTACGTGGCAAGTATTTTCTCAACTATGATTCTCGGATTGGCCTTGAACAGCATTCCAGGCGTGTCTGGCGACTTTATTGAAATACCGCTTGTCTTTGCAGGCTTAGGCATACTGTCTTCAATTGTCGGTGCGTTTACCGTGAGAGTGGGCAAAAATGGTAACCCGGGCAGCGCTCTCAACATGGGCACCTATGTTACGTGCTCAATCTTCGGCGTTTTGACTGCTGCAATGACATATTACCGTGGCTACGACTGGAGAATCTGGGGCGCAGCTTTTCTAGGACTGATTGCAGGTGTTGTTATCGGTGTCACAACGGACTATTTCACTTCAGAGAACAAGGCTCCTGTGGTCAAGACGGCTGAAGCCAGCAAAAGCGGCCCCGCCATCAACATTATCACAGGTTTTTCCTACGGTTTGCGGAGCGTAATCCTTCCATTAATCGGAATAGCCATCGCTGCTGCCGTATCGTATAAGCTGCTTGAGCCGTTGGGTGAACCGTACGCTGCGATTGATCCGGGTGCTCCACTGTCATTCGCCGTGTTCGGAATTGCTATGGCTTCTCTTGGAATGCTTTCAATCGTCGGTTTAACTGTGTCAAATGACGCTTACGGCCCGGTTGTTGACAACGCGAAAGGAGTTGCTGAGCAGTCGGGCTTAAGCGAAGAAGCCATTGCAGTCACTGACGAGCTTGATGCGGCTGGTAACACTGCTAAGGCTATCACAAAAGGCTTCGCAATAGGCGCCGCTGGATTAACGGTGATTGCCCTGCTCGCAGCTTTCAAGGAAACAGCTGAGAAGGCGCTGCGAGAACTCTACCCAACTCTGCCTTTGAACGATCCCAAAGTGGTAGTTGACTTCAGTCTGATGAACCCGTGGGTTCTGTTCGGAGCGCTCATTGGCGTCGCGATGCCTGCAGTGTTTTCCGCCATGGTGATGCTGGGTGTTGGCAAGAATGCTGAAAGAATGATCGCTGAAATCCGCAGACAGTTCAAAGAGATTCCAGGATTGAAGGAAGGAAAAGCAGGTGTCAAACCAGATTATAACAAATGTGTTGACATCGCTACAGTAGGGGCTATCCGCGAGTTGATGCCCGCAAGCATACTGTCCATCGGTGTTACGCTGATAGTGGGTTTCGTAGGCGGAATCGAAGCGCTTGGCGGATACTTGGCAGGCGCAATCTTCTCAAGTCTGCTTCTGGCGTTGCTGATGGCTAACGCAGGCGGATTGTGGGACAACGCTAAGAAACTGATTGAATCGGGTGAACATGGCGGTAAGGGCTCAGATGCTCATAAAGCGGCCGTGGTGGGGGACACTGTTGGCGATCCATTCAAGGATACAGCTGGCCCTTCGCTTAACACTATGATTACAGTAATGTCCCTGATTGCCTCGCTGTTCGCAATACTGATCGTGAACTATAACTTGCTCAAGCTGTTAGGACTTCAATAGGCTTGTGAAATC
>CAZHWL010000029.1:0-1915 GCA_964536035.1 uncultured Candidatus Bathyarchaeia archaeon
ACTATGGCGCTCTTTTAGCCGATAAGATAGTAAGCCTATCAGTCTTGGCAAAAAGCATGGACACCGAATTTCCAGTAGATATTGAGAACTTCATCTCATCAGAATCTCGACAAATCGGGAAGCTAGAAAAAGCCATAAAGACTGAAGAAAAAGACGTTATAAAAACCTCGCACTCAGTTGCGAGCACAAAGATATTGACGCCGATTCGCTTTCCAGGAAAAATCGTTTGCTTGGGCTTAAACTATCGTGACCATGCAGCTGAACAGAATGCTTCAGTGCCTGATGAGCCGGTGATTTTCATGAAGCCCCGCACAGCAATTATTGGGCCAAACGACAGCATTGTCAAACCAAGTTTTGTGCAACAGCTTGACTATGAAGCTGAACTGGCAGTGGTTATAGGCAAGAGGGCCAAAAATGTGCCAATGTCTGAAGCTCACGCATACATTTTTGGATACACCATTATGAACGATGTTTCAGCCAGGGACATACAGTTCAAGGATAAGCAGTGGACCAGAGGAAAAAGCTTTGACACATTTGCCCCGATCGGACCATGCATAACCACGGCAGATGAACTCGAAGACACATCCAACCTGCTCATCCGAACATGGGTAAACGGAGAACTCCGTCAGAACTCGTCAACCAAGAACATGGTGTTTGATCCTCTAGAAATTGTGCACCGCTTAAGCCGCGTAATGACATTAGAGCCCTGCGACATAATCGCAACAGGCACACCTGCAGGCGTAGGCTTCGCCATGAAACCTCAGAAATTCCTACAGAATGGCGACACTATAAAAATAGAGATCGAAGGCATTGGCACACTGGGAAACATGGTTATCGAGGAAAATGCTGTGGCTTAGCTGTCTCACTTTTTTGCTCTCTAGCTGTTTTGCTTCTTCGACCGTTTATACGCTAGTATTGTGAGTCCGCCGAGTGTAGGAATAAGAAAAGTGGCTATTGAAACCCATAAGATGGTTGGCAATCCTGCCTGCGCTTTCACCGTGAAGAATATGGTTTCTGAGCGGCCCATGTTTCCTGCAGTGTCGTTTGCGTAAATTGTGAGTTCGTGCAGCCCATCCAGCAGTCCAGAGAGTGTCACATTGTCTGAGATGGTGATATTCTCCAGTTTATCTAGGCTGTAGCCAATCCATGAAGTTTCTTCATCAGTGACCAAGATCAAAGGAACAGCATTCTGAATGTAAACTACGTTCTCTGGTGAAAGAACAGATATTACAGGCGGAATGGTGTCAGGAGGTTCCGCTCCGCTAATACTGATTTCTTGCGTCGAATGATTATAACGGAAGTATATCCATCTGCTAGTTCCGTCATCATCCACTGTGTAATTAACGTATGAAGGTTGTACATCGCCGACGGTTACGTTATATGGTTCAATCATCAGAGAATGCGGAATCCGCACTCTGCAGAAGCCCTCAGTTTGATCCGTAGTCATACTAGATACATGCATTTTGATGCTATTGTTAGATCTGAAGAATGTGAAGTCGTCAGTTCCTGAATCTGTGATTACGTCGACAACTTGGTTCTTGTACGTGGAGAAGCTGTGGAACATGCCCATAAGAGGGAAACGGTCAGTGTTGTTTATATCTATGACATATGGTGAGTCGCCTATTCCGTCGTAATTAACGTCAGTGTTGCTTGTAACAAAGTAACTGCCCCAGTAGTTGCCTTCAATTCCTGAATCCCACTGACTCAAAACATTGACAGGTTGCGCTGCGATCACATTATTGGCAACATTGTTACCGTAGAAGATATTGTCTTCTGAGCCATAGTCAACCCACACTCCGAATACCGTAAAGCCAGTGACATTGTTTCCTAAAATCGTGCAGTTCGTGGAACCATAGCCAAGACCAATATTGTCCCATTTGTTTTCGTAGACATTATTGTAAGCAATTAAGCCATA
>CAZHWL010000029.1:2015-7350 GCA_964536035.1 uncultured Candidatus Bathyarchaeia archaeon
GGTGTTGTTTGAGTGATCGACGAAAATGCCTGTTATCCCATTTTTCACCGTAATGTTCTGAATCAATACATTGCTAGTGATGACTCGAATCACAGTTCTTGTTTGATTGCCATCAATAATGGTTTGATCTCTGTCTTCTCCGACTAACGCGATGGACTTGTTTATGGTGATGTTTTCAGTGCAAGTTCCCTTCTTTACAAGAATTATGTTTCCTTTAGAGGTTAACGGCGCATCAATTGCTGATTGAATGGTCGGATAGGCTAAACCTGTGCTACGATTAACAACTGGATAAGAATCATCAGCCACAGCGTTGTTCAATCTCAAATGTGGGAAAACAAACGCAATCACTATGGTTGACAGGAATAAAGCCAAGCCAAGTGTTCTTTTCATCTTGCATCGTTATCATGTTAAAAACGCTGGTTCTTATGGCTTGTGCATAGCGTTCCTAAAAACTCATTCTGTTGACACCAAGATTATCTCTCAACTGAGACCGTGCTCACGCCTGCTTCCTTTTCAAGTCTAATCACATGCTCCGCTTTCTCGGCAAAAGCTTCGCTGTGCGTCACCGCTATTATCTGCTCTATCGCTTTGAAGCGAGAAATAGCCTCGGCAAGACGGTCTATTGAGCCATCTTCTCTTCCCAAACTCTCGGTAGGCTCATCAAGCAAAAGCATGCTTAGACCGTGACCTGTCTTAGACTGCATTATCAGTTGTCCCAACCCCAAACGATAGGCAAAAGCAAGCAACGTTCGCTCGCCTCCCGACAGGTTTATGACTTCTCGCTCGACGCCACCTTCGCTAGTAACATAAGGCGTATAGGTCTCGTCAATCGTCACGTTCAGAATTGGACCCTCGTCGCCGACCAAACCGTCCAGAACTTGCTGGACGAAATTTCTGAGTACTTTGACAAATTCTATGCGCAGCTTGGGCTGGATGTTCCTGTACGCGTCGCGTATGCAGCTAATGATTTCAGCAATCTTTGCGATTCGTTCCATGCGCTCAATTTTCTGCTGTGCCAAATCTATCCGTTCTCTTGCTTCATCCAAGCGCTTCACAAAATCATCCTTACGATTCGTTTTAGTTCTCAAGTCAGACTGCAAAACATGATATCGCTCCAACAACTGCTCTCTGTGACCTCTGGCTGCTTCTAGCTCCGACATGTCAAGCGTGCATATCTCGTCATGTAAAGCTTCAAGCAGAGTCTGGGTCTCCATTCTCATTTGATGTTTCTCATCAAGCTCCTTCAGAAGACCTGTCAGAGCCTGGAACTCTTCATCCATTCTGGATTTCAGATCATCTGACCGGATAGTTAGTTCTCGCAGATCTGAAAACGCGTTGCTTGCTCTTGTCCTTAGCTGCTGTAGCTCCTCTATTTCGTGTTGCAACTGGCTTATTTCTTTCTGAAAGCCGCTGTTTTCATCTAAAATTCTCTGCGTCAAACCGTTCTTGTATTCTTCGGAAAGCGTTTGTAGACAAGTGGGACAGCGACTTTCGGCAGTTAGCTGCGAGCTTCTCTTCTGATTCTCACGCATTCCTCTTGAAGCCGCTTCCTGTTGCCCTTTAAGTGATGTAATTTGGCTATCGAAATTTGTCAAGTATTGCCTCAACGTCTCAACCGGCTGGTCGGGCAGTATTCCAATTTGTCTGAGCTCAGACTTGCTTGAGTCAAGCTGCTTATTTACAGTGATCAGTCTCTGCTCGAGGTTTCCAATCATAGTTTTCTTTGTCTTAATCTTCTCTTCCAGCAGAGCGGAAGCATTTTCCAGATTCGCCAAATTTGCAGAGTTTTGTGCTTCTTTTCTTCTGAGCTCTTCGGCTTTGGTTCGCAATTCTTCTAGCTTTTTGAGCTTCAAATCAGCATCTTCAAGCGTTCTCTTCGCTGAGGCAAGTTTTCTTGTTGTGTCTTCGATTTCTACTTGGATTAGTGAGAATTGCTCCACTGTACGATTGTATTCATTGTTGAGTTTCTCCATTCCAGTGACATCTGGGTCTTTCTCATAGAATTCTCTCTCCCTCTGGTAGTCACGATGATAGATAGCGATGTTGTTCCAAGCGGCTTCAAAGTCTGAAAAGCCGAACAGTTCGTCTAGGCTTTTCTGTCGCTCTCTTGGAGCCGCGTCGAGAAGCTCTTTCAAATGTTCTTGTCTAACCCATACTATTTCGCGGAAAAGATTCTTGTCCAAGCCTGTTATTGTCTCGAACTGCTCGTCGACAGCATCAGCTTTCAAGCTCGCAATCAACGTTTCATCTTCGAAAAACTTTAACTCCTCAAAATCCTGACCTGTTCCTTTCCCCCGTCTCTTCAATCCTCTTGTTATTGTGTAGTTCTTGCCGTTTTGAACAAATTGGACAGTCACCTTCCCGCTGTCTGCGCCTTCACGTAGAAGGTATTCGAAGCTTCTTCCAACCGGGTCACCGAACAGGGCGAAATCGATGGCGTAGAGGATACTGGACTTGCCACAGCCGACGCCGCCGACCAAACAGTTGAAGCCTCTTGCAAACGGCACAGTTGACTTCACATGCGAGCGAATGTTCTCCAATTGCACTATCTCGATCTTCATTGCAGAAGAGCCTCCACCGCCTGTTTCACTTTGTCTTCTTGCTTCTTGGCTAAAGGCTCAATAAGGTTGATCGCTACTCGCGCAATCTTCTCGGCTTCTTCACGGCTATGCCTTTCAGAAAATATCTGCAAAAAATATTCGAAAGCCTTCGTTCTCAAATCTTTGAATTCGCTTTCGAATATGGAGCGAACTATCTCTTCCGAAATCTCACTTTCACGAAGCAACACAACGGGGTGTACGAGCAAAGCTTTCTCTGATGCCGCTCTAATCTGAGATACATCCACCTCTGATCTTGCCGTCTCAGCAGGCAAAACTCCTTTCAAGACTGGGACAATTATCACTCCTTCCTTGTCAACGTCCTTCACAAGTTGAACGGCCCGTTCAGTAATCTTCGAGGGACTGACGCCTGTAAAATCCTGCTCTATGATTATGAATCGGCGCGGAGACTCAAGTTCCACAAATTCGGGAGATGCTTTGCCATTTTCATCTACTTTTACGTAGTAGAAGCCTTTCCTGTTCTCGGCTTCTTCGTAATCAACTGTTTCAACACATCCGCTGTATACCAGCAGACCTGTCTTAAACTTCTCCAAGTAAGTCTTGTGCACATGCCCAGCAGCATAATAGTCAAATCCTTCTGGAATCAACTCAGGCGGAACCTCAGCCTCTATGTAAGGTGGCTTGACGCTTGGAAGATCTATAGCCATGTGCAACACAAAAATGTTGAAAAGTGACTGATCAGGCGAAGGCTTGTTTTGTTCCATGAAAGCTGGGAGCAATTCTTCGGTCTTATTTCTCGTCCGAAAATTCGGAATGCCGTAGACATAGCAGGAGCCTTGTTTTCGCCAGCAGGCTCCCTCATGTCTCGGCAAGTGATAGATCAAGCCTGCGCTGTCAAGAGGATTAAGTATCGTGCTCGTAATAGTGTTAGGTGCTGAATCATGCGAACCGTCCACTGTCAGGACTGGAATGCCTGCTTCGCGAAGCCGGCTGAAGCTTCTGATAGCGTTCTCCAGCGTGACGTTTGACGGACGGGCTTGGTGGAACAGGTCTCCAGCAATAATAACAAAATCAGGCCTCAGCTCGACAGCTTTGTCTACAATTTCTTGAAAAGTCCTGTCGAAGTCTTCGCGCCTAGCCTCTAACCCATACTGTGAAAAGCCTAGATGTAGATCTGCAACGTGCATGAAGCTAAAGGCTTTCAAGTTCCCTTCTCCCGTCGGCGGATAGTTGTGCCTAACTAACCTTCGCATTTGTCGTTTTAAGGTTTGTTAACGGGAATTTAGCTGTCTATTTCGCTTCGAAGAGAAACGTATAAACGTGCAGCACCAGTCTTATCGCTGGAAAGAGCGCGTGCTAATGAACTGTAACAAATGCCAGAAAGAGACTTTTCTGCCATTCAAATGCCAGTATTGCGGCGGCTTCTTCTGTTCTGACCATAGGCTACCTGAAAACCATGAATGCCCGCAAATCGAATTGGCTCGAATGCCGCGAGAAGAGACAAGACCGTTAACCGTTCAAAAACCTTCAACCTACGAGTACAAGGTTAACTATGGTCCATCAAACAAGGCTAGAAACGGAATACACTTCAGTGTCAAAGAGATCGGACATTTGGCGGTGGCTACACTGCTTGTTGTCGGTGTAGGACTGTCGATAGCGGCTTCTGGTCTACTCTTTAGAGGGGATTACATTATGATGACTGGTTTTATCTCAATTTTTGCAGCCTCGTTTTTCATCCATGAGATTGCGCACAAGGCGATGGCTCAGAGGAAAGGGCTTTGGGCGGAGTTCAGATTGACGTTGATTGGAGCCGCGGTTACTCTGATTTCGGTTTTCTCGCAGTTTTTCAAGGTGATATCTCCAGGAGTGGTTATGATATCAGGATATGCTGACGCGCCGACTATTGGCAAAGTGTCAATCGTGGGTCCGTTGACGAATATTGCTCTGTCAGGTACGTTTCTGTCAGCTTATTTTCTTGCTCCTTTTGAATCGTCGGCTGCGTTCATCTTGATAGTGAGCGCCGTTTTTAACGCTTCCATTTCTGTCTTGAATCTGATCCCGTTCGGCATCTTCGACGGGTTCAAAGTTTTCGTTTGGGACAAGAAAATTTGGGCCCTAGTCTTCACAGTAAGCGTAGCTTTGGCAGTGGCTTCCACGCGAATCCTGTGGTCATAGCAGAGACAAAAAAGCATATATTCCCAGGTCAACCGACATAGAAGTGAATATAGTTTTCTGGTGACGCTCATGGTTAGAAGAGATAGGCATGATATTGTTGCTGAGATTCTGAAGAAGGCAACTTCTGGAAGAAGAAAAACTGAGTTAATGCTTGATGTTGGCTTATCGTTTTTGCAGATGAAACAATACTTGGACACGCTTCTTGAGAAGGGTTTGCTTGAATTTGACAACAAACAGCAGCTTAAAACAACAAAAAAGGGCTCAGAGTTTCTAGGAAGATGCAGCGAATGCTTGCTGTTCCCATGGGAAAAACAGAAAAGAAAGCCTGAGATTTAGCGTAACTAGAGAAGTTCTATGGTCACATGGACTTCTTCTGGAACGCGGATTCGCATAATACGTCTCATGACGCGCTCTTCAGAGTCAATGTCTATTAGCCGTTTGTGTATGCGCATCTCCCATCTGTCCCACGTGGCAGTTCCTTCACCGCATGGTGTCTTCAAAACTGGGACTTTAAGTCTCTTTGTGGGCAGAGGAACAGGACCGTTCATTTTCACTCCGGTCTTCTGGGCGATGGCCTTCAGTTCCCCGCATACTTCTTCCAG
>CAZHWL010000029.1:7450-9067 GCA_964536035.1 uncultured Candidatus Bathyarchaeia archaeon
GGACTCGCAGAGTACATTTCAAACGTGGTCACTGCTCTTGATACGCGATATCCGAAGCCTTCTCCCGAAGCCCTGATAAAATGCTCAAGCCAAATGGGCCTGGAAACATGCGAATGTGCTATTGTCGGCGACTCAGTTGTTGACGTTAGGGCCGGAAAAGCTGCAGGTGCAAAGACTGTTGCTGTCCTATCAGGAATCTTTACACGCAGAGAGCTTGAAAAAGAAAAGCCCGACTTGATTCTGGAAAACGTCAGAAAACTTCCAGATTTTGTTGAATAAGCCCAGAAAAAGGCTTCGCAATATTTCTAAAACTGAAATATAGCTGAGAATTACTGAAGAAAGTTATAGAAGCCAACACGAATAAAGCTTAATTAAAGCTTCGAGCCAATGTTTTGATGGAGAAGGCTTCGGAGCGGGAGTATCCAATGAATTTCATAGAAATCTTATTATCAGAGAAACTTAAGGACAAGAATCCGATGTTGGATATTCTCGGCTCAGATCGCAAAGTTCTGCAAATAGCATGCCAAGACTTGACGAACTATCTCAAAGTTCACTGGGATCTCGTTGGAAGAGAGTCAAGCGACTGCGAGGTCGTTGAGAGACTTGAAAAATTCTTTAATGAGAACCGGACTGAACTGGAAGAGTTTTTGAATGCTTGGACCGGGGTATGGCTGGCGAAATGGAAGGAAAGAGTGAAGCTGCTCATAGGAAACGAGAACTCTAATCGCTGGAACAAAGCTACAAAGCTTCTGAACAACGCGGAACCAGTTTGGAAGAAGCTGACTAACAGAAGGGAAATAGAGGAAATTGTCACTCTCACACTTGTCAAGAATGGAGAGATCTGCGGCACATCAATCCTTGCAGAGAACCTGTTGAAGATGGAATTGGGCGAAAAAAAGAAGGAATACGCAAACGAGAAAGAGCATATCTTGAACGTTGTAAACAACACGCTTAGGAAGACCAGAGAACTTGCACATAGCAAAGGTCCGCTGATCTTCGTCAAAGTGGACAAAGGATACTATAGCTCAACATCACAATAAACGAGACAGAAAAGAAGAGTCGGCTTTTCCTTTTTGAAACACATTCAGATTCGACTACGAAAAAAGATCTGATTAATCAAACAAGTTACCTTAAAACAACGACTAATGTTGCACTCATCAAACAAAAGAACGTTTTCAGCGCAAGCGTTCTCTGTGAAGATTCTTAGTTTGCCATGAGTATCTTCGGATGGTTGCTGTTTCACCATAGCCGCAGGCAGCGCATCTCTTCTTTGCAACACTGTAAGATCGTCTTCCACAGCGTCTGCATTTTATGTGAACAGTTCTGCCTTGGCGCTTGCCAAAAGAGGGCGTTCCCTTTCCCAAAGGTGTCACCTTGGCGGTGGCGAAATCAGAACTACGTTGTCTCCTCGAACGATTATCATTCCGAGTTTTCTAATATTCTCAGAAGTTGTTGTGTCCTCAGTTTCTTCCAATACAAGGTTCAAATGCTGATCAAAGCCCTTCAGTCTGCCACGAAGGCTCTTGCCGCCTTTGAGTCTTACGAGCACGATCTTTCCGAGGTTTTGCTCAAGGATTTCAGTCGTCATTTCGCTCATTATTCTGCATCCTCGCAGTA
>CAZHWL010000029.1:9167-11230 GCA_964536035.1 uncultured Candidatus Bathyarchaeia archaeon
CCACACCCGAAATCTATCGCTTTTCTTCCTTTGACATGTTCAAATATGATGCTAGGCAAATCCCTATATGCTAAATAATACGTGCCAGGAAACTCTAGCTTAGCGTAGGCTTCTGCACGTTTAGCATCCTCATAAACATTGAAAAATCCCACAACTACCCCTTCTCTTTTTTACTCTCTATCTCATTTATGTTTCAATGTCACACTCGCATTTTCCACGAATGAAATATTCGAGTTATAAGGCTAACGGGTCCGCAACCAAGATACTGTCTTCAAATTTCCGGTTTTTTAATGATATACGCGTTAATCATTTTAAGCAGAAATCCCAAAAAATGATTCTTATGCAATTGCTCATGGTTTTGTTTCAAACCGACAGAAACGTATGTTCTCTTAACATATGCAACTGCATCTGACTGGAAAATGGTATTGCCTTAAAAGAGGACAAATAACGAACAGTGTGAGTTTATGCTGAAAGCGAAGCTCTAAACTATTCTTTCTTAAAACCTCATCAAGGGAAAACGTCTATTTCCTTCGCACATTCCTTGCGAAATATTCTTTCATCGGTTTCCAGTAGAATTCGATCCATCCCTCTGTTATATCGTCAGCTTGTTCCGCGGGCACATCTGAATGAATCATTGATATTTCGGTGCCATCTTTTGTTTTTTGGAAAGTCAATTCCAGTTTGGAAGGCAGATAAGCTTCTGGCCAATCTGTTGTTGACCATTCCTGCACTATCGTTTTCCCTTTTTCTAGCTTAAGGTTTCTTCCCGAAATGTATCCGTCCCAAGCTGTGAATTTTCCTCCAACATTTGGATCACACGTCGCTTTGCTACCAGTAAACGCAGAATGTTTCTTTGCATCCATGAAAGCTTCGTAAACTTCATAGGGAGTAACCGGAATCAGCGTTTTCTGTCTTATCGTGGTTACTTTCATATTGGCCACCACATGTGCTTCATGCTTTTTCAAGAACTTATCAGCCTTCGCTTTTGTGGCATTTCTGGAATTGTTCAGTTGTTTTTTTGCAAAGCCGATTACTTCATTTTTGTTTTGAATTTTGTCAAAGTATTGATCAAAAGAGAGGATAGCATGACCGAAAAGAATATTCCTACACTCTTCCGTTGGCAACTGGATTTTTTCAACCTTTAGAAGCTCGTTCGTGATCCTGCTTTCAAGGTTAGGCTTTGCATTCACGATTTTCGCTGAGCTACCTATGACGTGGCCTGCTGTGATTAAGCTTCCTTCTTTAAGCAGTCCGTAGAATTTGTCAAATATCTTTTCAAATCTCTTGTTAACATCCACTGAAGCAAGGTTTGCTATAACATCAATTGCATTCCACTTGAGAATTTGGTTTCCACTGTCAAGCAAGTCTATGAAGAAATCAATTCTTGGATACAGCTTCTGAGGGTTTCTTTCGCTTATGAGAGTTAGAATTTTGGCAGACTTGAACTTCACTTTTGGGCTTGATGAAGAAATTCCTTTAAAGACCTCAAGCAGCAAATTCGAATCTCTGATTGCCTCTCTTGCCAAATCCTCAGGCTTATTTTTGACAAGTTCTTCCACTGTCTTGGACGCCACCAGATCACCCTACTATTCATTGAGCCATGCAAACCGCCTTTATAGCTTGTGCTCCTCCATGGTGAACATTTCTGGTTTTTCGTTCATCCATAGAAAGTCCTGAGACAAAGATTGGCAATAAAATCGGTTTTGCTTCGTAACAAGGGCTCACATGCTTAGGGTTTACACTTACTGCTGTTTAAAGAAAACTCTGCAAAAGGTGTGCATGACACGCTGAAGGAAACGCGGGGAACAGCTTTGATAACTATTATGCGTTTGCGTGCCTATAGTGACCCTTTACGTGAACCGTTCTTTTCTTTGCTCCAGGTTTTCTTCGCACAAATGGTCGAATTTTCGGCATGGTTTTTATCACCAATCACATGTAAAGCAATCTGCTCAGAGAAAAGCATTATGAACTCATGCTTCATATCCACAATCCAAGTAATATCGAAAAGATTCTGCAACTGCGCACGCATGCCTGCAAATATCAGTTTTTAGACTTAACCTAGC
>CAZHWL010000030.1:0-7670 GCA_964536035.1 uncultured Candidatus Bathyarchaeia archaeon
TAACCCGCCTTTTGTTTTTTGTGGCATTCGGCTAATCGGGCTACCCGCGCCTTCTGGTAGATTCTTCATCGGCGTCTGTTTGCCCTTTCCACTTGCAGGACAGCCGTTTCACCGTTTCACACCCAGCATTCTCAACAGCTTCAAATGCATCATCGGCTCCTGCTGGATGGACGTTTCGTTTCTGCTCTGTGGCCAAGGCTCTCGCCTTACGCCCTTGCAGGCGCTGCAATTCTACGCGTGGGCGGAGTTTCCTCAAGCCCCTCGTTCAGAGGCTCGAAAGCCACACACCAACTCGCCAGCCCAACCAAACACAGAGCGGGATGAAGGCAATAAGAATTGTGGAAACCTTATTCAGCCAAAAGCCCTATACAAGCGTTGACTGATGCGCAATGCCAAAACGCGTGATCCTAATCACTGGGACGCCCTGCGTGGGGAAAACGTCAACAGCCAAAGCGCTCGCTCTCAAGCTTGACGCTCTGTACATAAACCTAACAGAACTAGCCACCCGCGAAAACCTCATCCAAGAAAAAGACGAGCAAAGAAACACCCTAATCATAGACGAAGAACGCATGAAAAAAAGAATCAGCCAAATAATCAAAGAAAGCGCCAAAGACAACATAATCATCGACGGCCACTACGCAGCAAACGTCGTTTCGCAAGAACTTGTGTCATACGTTTTCGTTCTGAGACGCGATCCAGTTGAGTTGCGAAAACTCATGGAAAAGAGCGGCTTCTCTGAAAACAAGATCTGGGAGAATCTGGCCTCAGAAATATTGGACGTTTGCCTTGTCGACACCCTCAACCTTCATGGAGCGGACAAGGTGTGCGAGTTGGATGTGTCAGGCAAGACCGTTGAAGAATCTGTAAAAGCTATGCTGGACGTGCTAGGCGGTTTCAAGAAGTGCTATGTGGGCGCAGTCGATTGGTTGGGCAAACTGGAAAAGGAAGGAATCTTGGACCAATACCTAAAAATCTAGCCTTTATCTGAGGCTCACGGTCAGCTTTTGTTTTTGCAGAAGCGTAATCTTCCTTCTGTTCGCATACGATTTCGCGTGGTCGCTGAACTTCTCGCCCACAATTATCGGATCAGACAGTTTCACATCTTCTGAAGCCTTGTCAATGTTTATCACCAAATTGACTCCAATCGTTCTATTCCAATCTCTGATCCAGACGCCCTGAGCCACTCTACCCTTCTGGACAATCAAATCAAAAGTTCTCAAAATGCCGCTGAAACCCTCAAGCGCCGTCTTCTCCTGCTCCACCTTGTACCCTTCTTTCCTAAAATACCGTATAGCAGACTGCACCATCTCCGGCGAAGGCGGCTTCGTCTTTATCTGCTTTTTTTCATTCATCACTTGCCCTTCTTACGTCAAGCGTTATCTAGCTGGGACGTGAAAAGGTTTTCGGACAAGGCGAGAACATGACTTCCACTTTGATCGTCGTGTGCAGCAAATGCGGCGGATATCTACTAGCCAAAGCTGACCAAAAATCGCGAACATGCCCATACTGCAACTACCAAGTCATACTGGGCAAGGCCAAGAAAGTGGCTTCTGCCGAAAACGCGTACCAAGCATCAGAAATACTGAAGAGACTGAAAGCAAGTTCAGCTCAAAAAGAGAGAAAAGCTAACCGCCTATAGCGGATGCAAGGTAAGCCATCAATCCTATTCCAAGCAGAATTGAGGCAAGTTGAACGACTGACTCAAGCGCCTTTGATTTCTTGTGAAGCTCAGGCATAAGATCCGTCGCTGCAATGTAAATGAAGCCGCCAGCGGCGAAGGGAATTAGATACAGTTTGATGTCCTGAAGGAAAACCAAGAAGTACGTTATGACTGCGCCTGCAACAGCAGTCAAAGCTGTGGCAAAGTTGTAGGTTAACGCCTTTCTTTTGCTGAGTCCACCGTAGATTTGAACTCCGAAATCGCCGATCTCCTGAGGAATCTCGTGAAAAATCACTGCAAGCGTTGTCGCAAACCCAAGATCAAACGAAAAAGTGAAAGTAGCCGCAATTATCATCCCATCAATGAAGTTGTGGATTCCGTCACCGATCAGGTTAAGATAGGCAAACATGTGAACAGGGCATTCCTCTTCGTGACAATGTCGCCAATAGAGGAATTTTTCCATAGCAAAAAAGAACACAATACCCACGATAACACATGAAAAAGTGGCAAACGCACCCAAATTTGCTTCTAAAGCCTCTGGAAGCAAATCCAGAAATGCACTTCCTATAAGTGTTCCTGACGAAAAACCTATCAACAGCATCAGTATCTGCTTCAGCACCTTTTCCTTCAGCCCGATAAATATCACGCCAACAAAAGAAATCAAGCTAACAACAAACACTGAAGCCAAAATTGCAACTAGTTGCTCCATAAACCCATTTTGTTCAACCCTCGATCTTTATTAGAATATCGGTTCCAGCTATTTCCTGCCAATCTGCCGTATCATTTGGCAAGTTCTGCAGATTCTCTCAGACGTCGGCTCTCCACATTCCACGCATTCCATCAAACCTTGTCTCTTGTCTATTTCTTCTATGGCTGGCCGAATCTTTTCTATAGATCTAAAAACAGTGAATTTTAATCCCGTATGTTTTTCTTCCATTCTGTTAAGCATCAGTCGCACGTCGTTTCTCAGCGCATCCGAAGCATAAGGACAAGGCTTCCTCTGAAACTTTATCTTCTTAATGTAAGCGTACAACGCTGTTTCCTTTTCTGGTATTTCACAGAACGGTTTGACTCTTCTCACAAGCTTCTCATGTACCTGCTCTGTGACAGGTTTTTCTCTTGCGATGCGTAGCACGTCGCCGTGGAAAATGTTCAGCAAAATTGTCTGCGTTTCATCATCCAGCGTGTGAGCCGTTGCAAGCTTGTCAGCACTGTTCTGTCTCGCCGCAAGGTTCAACGCCTTTCTTCGCAGGACACCGCATATCGCACATGTCGTTACGTCTTCAGCCGCAAAGCGTCCCTTCTTCTGAAGCTTGACTATCTCGTCAAGCGTATATCCGAAAAACTCTTTGAAAGAAACTATCTTGTGTTCTACGCCTAGCGTCTTGCAGTTTTCAGCCGCTATCCTCAACGCTTCATCTCGATATCCTTTGATCCCCTCATCCACCGTGATCGCGACAAGAGAGGACTGCGGATGCTTCCTTTCAATTTTGACTAAAATATGCAGTAAGCTGACACTGTCCTTTCCGCCTGAAACAGCCACAGCGATTCTATCATCAAACTTGAACATCTTGTATTCTGAAACCGTTGCTCTAGCCTTGTCCTCAACAGACTTCGAGAAGCATTTTCTGCACAGTCTTTCTCCAGAGTACGGCCTAAAGAAGAACGCTTCTCTCTTCCTGCAAGCAGTGCACAATGCGGCGGTCAATTTCATTGAGGTCTCACACTATAATGCGGTATCCATGAACTACTGAACCGCATCCAATACAATAGTCTTTGGACAAAAGATGAGAGGGCATCTTCTCAAATGAGCGAATGGTTAGCTCATTCTTGCGGGTAGAAGATTAGCTCCTGTTCTTCCAACAGTTTCTGAATGTTAGCCACGGCTTCATAGACTTGCTGCTCTTGTTTAGCTCCGACGCACACCAGTTTTCCAGCTGAGAAAATCAGGAAAACGACTTTGGGCTCCTCCATCCTGTAGACTGCTCCCGGAAACTGCTCAGGCTCGTACATGACCCTCTTCAGCTTATAGACAACACTTTCCAAGTCTATTTCTCCGCCCAGCGCCGCGGAAGCCACAATGTTCTGAATCTTAATGATCGGCTTGTTCGTTATCGGTATACCTTGGCTCTTCAGTTCCTTCGTGACCTTGTTCACTGCTTGGATTGCTTCTTTTTCTGATTTGGCTCCTGTGCAAACCATCTTGCCTGTCTCAAAGATCAGGGTGGCAGTCTTGGGTTTTTTGAGGCGGAAAACGAGTCCTGGAAACACTCGTGGGTTATATTCGGCATGTGGGAATTTTTCAACAATAAGCTTCAGGTTTATGGTTTGGTTTAGAGCAGCCGAAGCCACTATGTTCTGGATAGTTATCGACGGTTTTCTTTTCGACATTCTTTTATCATCCTCATTAGCAAGGACGTAACATTCTTGGTTTCTAGATATAATCAGTTCTGTTGAATAACTGTTTCGATGCTTTTCACAGAGTTATGTCTTTCCGTCAGCATTTTGGCTTATAGGGAATCGAAGAAGCGCGGCTATTCCGCTCAGCGCGACAAGTTTTGCTCCAGCCTCATGCCCTGTGCTTATCACCATGACTGAGCCACGTTTCTTTTCAGCCTCCTTCATGACTTCTTCAATGGCAAGTCGCTTTTCATCAGAAGACTCCCGTAACAATGAGTCAGCCAACATGAGTTTTTCAACAGCTCCCAGCTTTGTTGCTCTTTCAACTTCTTCAAAACCATAGACAATGGTAAATTCGCCCTTTCCAAGCCTCTTCAAGGCTTCTTCCACTATTTCTGTTTCTTCAGCAATGCGCAAGTGCTTCATTGCTTTCAACAGAACACCGGAACGCAAGGCTTCATTTATCCCAGCCACTCCACCAGTGTTCACACTTTTCACGTCTAAGACTGACTTGGCAACCTCTGCAGCCTCATTATTGAGAAAACTGACAAAATCGCTCTTCACATATCCCACACCGATCACCACGACAGGGTTTCTTGTCGTAGCCCATATCTGCCTTAAACTGTCCACCACTTTTCTGAAATACTCGTTCACGGCGGCGCTTCTTTTCTCATGTTCAAGCTTTCCCGGAAGCTTGATTCTCTCCTCAACTCTCTCTTCGATGCCGTATTGAGCTGTTGTCGCTATAGCATAGCTTTCATCGTCTATTGAGACAATTATTATGGGTTTTTCAGATGTTTCTCTCGCTCTTTTCAATCTCTCCAAGTGGTGTTCTGTCCACTTTTTCTTCACGATCGTGGTTGAAGTGTTGACGGCAATACTTATTGCGTGATGCGCTCCCATTGGAACGTTTTCTGGTGCCGCGCATATTGTTCCTTGAACTCTCAGTCTGTTCAGAAGCTTGTCTAGGCCAACTGTCTCAACTTTTACTCCCAGAAACACTGAAATCCTTTCGCCGCGCCCAGGTCTTGCGTACTTCTCATCAGGCTTCATCTCTCTCGTCGTGTGCGCGTAGACTTCGTCATTTCTGCAGATAATGTTGTAAAGATGCCACAGATCATCTACAGATTCAGGAATGACTTTCACGAAGCCTTTCTTCATGTTCGTCTCTATGATCTTCAAAACTGTCAAACCTCGCCTGCGCTGCTTCTCATTAGTTGATTTCTTGCTTATTAAAGAAACAGAACTCTGACAGCTCTTTGGAATCATTGATCAAGCTTACTTTGAACTTCCTTCTCTATGAACCCACGGAGGCGAACGCCTTTGCCTAAATCTGTACGTCAGTTCCAGAGTTATCTTTGTCTTGTGTGGATCTATCAGCATGGCCCTCGTTCGCCATTTGCGTTTCGCCCTATTCTTTTTTCTAAATAGCCTCAACGATAATTGACTCCGTTAGCAGTCTTTCAATACCGTTTCTAACGTGGGAATCGTAAAAAGCCATGTTCCCGATATGTAATATATCGTGGTTAGTCCTAGCTCATGCGTGCTAAATGTATTGCCGTATAGTACTCGCCTAGCTTGTTTCAAAAATCGGCCGCAGAATTAGCTATCAGAAGCACTTCATTGTCTTCTCAGAACTCTTAAAAACGATCTCTGATACAAGTATTGATTGCAGGCGACTGTGTTCTTTGAAAGTCAAGTTCTGGCTTCTGGATTTGAACGTCGAGTTGAGCAAAGACGTTGCAGAGATTTGGCTTTGGGGCATTGACCATTCTGGAAGACGTGTACTCGTAATTGACAAGACTTTTTCAGCATATTTCTACGCCCTAATTGAAGACGGAGCAAACGCAATAGAAATTGTCGATAAGATCACGAAGCAGAATTATCCATTTATTGTGAAGCTTGAAATTGTTGAGCGAAGATTTTTTGGAAAACCTGTGAAAGCCATCAAGGTCTACTGCAAGAGCCCTGATGTTCTGTCAAAATCTGCAGAAGCTCTTCGAAAGTTCGAAGGCGTAAAAGACTGCCTCGAAGATGACATTCGATCCTCCATGCGGTACTTGATAGACAATAATATCGCCCCCTCAAGCTGGCATGAAGCAGAAGTAGAAGAGGCCGTAGATTCCGTGAAAGCTCAAGTTGATCATGTGTACGTGGCAAAATGTCCGCCAAGACCTCTCAGCATCGCTGAAGCTCCGCAACTGAGGATTCTTGGTTTCTCAACATTATGTTACAGTAGGGAAGGCTCGCCTAAAGCTGAAAGAAATCCTGTCATTGTTGTTTCTATTGCCACCAATCATGGCGAAGAGAAACAGTTCATGGCAAACGAGAAACGAGAAGACAAGCCAGTTCTGGAAGCTTTCGTCAACTATGTTCGAAGCTTCAATCCAGACATTATTGTCGGCTACGGCGTCAATGGGCAAGAATGGCCGTATCTCAAGAAGCGTTGCGAAGTGCTTGGGCTTCATCTCAATGTGGACAGAACTGAGACAGAGCCTCACCAAAGCACATACGGTCACATCTCAGTAACCGGTCGAGCCAACATTGATCTTCTAGACTATGCTGACGATTTTCCAGAGGTCAAAGTCAAAACTTTAGCGAATCTGGCAGACCACTTGAGCGTCATGAAAATTGCTGACCGCACAATAGTTGAAGAGACAGACTTTGCAGACTACTGGGACGATTTGGAAAAACGCGAAGTCCTGAAGAGGTTTTCAATGGACAACGTCCGTTGCGTTATGGGAATAGCCGAAGCTGTTCTAAATTTCGGCATGCAGCTTTCCAGCCTTGTCGATCTGCCGCTTGACCATGTTGGAACAGCGGCCGCAGGGTTCAGGGTTGAATGGTTCCTAGTCAAGCGCACACACGAGATCGGCGAGCTCGTGCCGAGAAGAATAGAACGACCTTACGTACCCTACGCTGGCGCTGTTGTGCTTACCCCGAAACCAGGAATGCATGAAAATATCGCCAACTTGGATTTCAAGTCCATGTACCCGAGCATTATGATAGCCTACAATTTGTCACCAGACACCTATGTCTCACCAGAAGAACCAGAACCACCATGTGGCGTTTATGAAGCACCAGAAGTTGGACACAAGTTTCGAAAAGAACCAGCAGGTTTCTACAAGGAAGTATTAACTTATCTGATTCGTGTTCGTGATGAAGTTCGCTCCAAAATGGCTTCTATCCCTAGAGACAGCGTTGAATACCGTGTTTTAGACGCTCGTCAAAAGGCCGTGAAAGTGATAACCAATGCTACCTACGGCTATGCTGGATGGATCGGCGCCAGATGGTATGTTAAACCTGTTGCCGAATCCGCCGCGGCTTGGGGAAGATACACGATTCAGACAGCAATAAGAATGGCTGAACAGGACGGGCTGAACGTCGTCTACGGCGACACCGACAGCCTGTTTGTCGGATTTGAAAAAGAGAAAATTGAAAGACTATCAAAGCACATCCAAAAAGAGCTTGGATTAGAGATCAAGCCAGACAAGATGTATTCGAGAATTTTCTTCACCGAAGCCAAAAAACGCTATGCTGGGCTTCTGCCTGATGGACGACTCGACATCGTCGGCTTGGAGGTCATGCGCGGAGACTGGGCCGAAGTGGC
>CAZHWL010000030.1:7770-10946 GCA_964536035.1 uncultured Candidatus Bathyarchaeia archaeon
GACAAAGTAGGCTACGTTGTTGTGACAGGAACTGGGCGTCTCTATGAACGGGTTAAGCCTTACATGTTTGCTTCATACGATGAGGTGGACACAGAATATTATGTGTCCAAACAAGTTGTTCCTGCCTCAGCCAGAGTTCTCGAGTTTTTCAACGTCACAACCGAGGATCTGCTTGGCACTAAAGTTGAGGAGAAGAAAACTCGAAATCTGTCAGACTTTTTCTAAAGCTAGCCTTCCACGATCTCGGAGAATGTCCGGAGTTCAACGGCTAATGAGGGTTTGACTGCGTCTGATATGCGCGAGGCTACTACTCGCTTTATGTTTTTCTCGCTTGCCACATCAACGATTCTTTGCGTTATAATCCCGTCGAACACTATCGTGTCCACTCCTTCTATTTCCTGAAGCTTCTCAGCCAGCTGGCTTACTGGAAGTTTCTCCACCTGCTCCATCTTGTCGTTTAAGAGAACAGCTTCCAAAGTGCCTTCGAGGGTTTTGGCTGTTTCAGCAATTTCCTTCGGAACCTCAACTTTCTGTCTCTCCTTCTTGGGTTTGAACAGATCTTCAATCGGCACTTTGGCTTCAAGAGCATCCAATACTTCCTTACAATTGCATTCTTCGATCTCTTTACCGCGTGGGGCTCGACCCACATACTTGACATCTGTGACTTGAAGTAATTCTTTTAGAATTAGGTCGCCGCCTCTGTCTCCATCCAAAAGGGCCGTGGCTTCCTTTTCCTTGCAGATTTTCTTGATTGTTTCAGGAACTTTGGCGCCTTCAAGCGCTATCGTGTTCAATATTCCGCAACGCATTAGGTTGATTATGTCCGCTCTTCCCTCGACGATTATAATTTCTTTAGCGCTAGTTAGTTCTGGTCCTGCTGGCAGTTCGTCTTCGCCGTATTTCTCAACTTTGCCAATCTTCAGTGTGTTCGAGACTTCCTTGAAAACTTCATCCACAGAAGGCATTGACTCTATTGTCCACTTGTGCAGAATCTCTTTAGCCCGATCAATTATGACTTTTCTTCGTGCCTCTCTCACGTCTTCGATTTTCTCAAGCATGACTTTTGCGGCGCATGGACCTACTCGGTTTATGGCTTCAACGCTTGCGGCGATGAGGGCTGTTGAGACACGGTCCAAGCTTGTTGGAATCGTGATTATGCCTGTCGTTTTGTCGTTCTTAGAATGTAGGTCGATTTCTATTCTTCCAATTCGCCCAGATTTCTGTAATTCTCTCAGATCGAGTTCTGGTCCGAACAGTCCTTCGGTTTGCCCGAAGACCGCTCCTATTACATCTGGCTTTTCTACTACTCCTTCAATTTCAAACTTGGCTTGTATAACGTACTTTATCGTAAACGTTTGGGATGAACCCATGTAAGTGTTACCTCCTGTTTGAACTTATGTTAAGGTTAGGTTGATCGCGTGATAGGTGAATCGTGTTCTCGAATCACGACACTATATCTTAACATTTACTATTTATTAGGCTTATGAATTATTAGTCTTACTTTTTAAGGTTTCCATGTACGTGGTGATGCTCTCGATGTCTTTCACGTCTTTTCCAAGTAGCTTGTAGAGTTCGCACCAGAAGGTGACGTCTGCTTTGATTCGCGCCTTTTCCAAATGCATTTTCAAGCGTTTTGTCCATTCTCTTCCTCTTCTGTCAAAATCGAACAGAAGAATGACTTCTCTTGGCTTAGCCTCTTCGATTTCTGAGAGCAAATCTAGGAACGATCTGCCGCCTGTTTTGGCTGATAAGATCTTTCCTTGGACGCCCAGTTCCCTTAGTGTTTCGAGGTCTTTTTTGCCTTCAACAACTATCGTTGTTCCTCTGGCTGATTCTTGGATCAAATGGTCTAATGTCTGTGTCAGGTTTTCCAGTTTCTTTTCAAGACGTGTTGACAAATGACTTTTACCTTGTTATCTTCGCATTTCTGACCGTGTTTAGACTTTCTTTTGCTTCTCTGTTGCTTTCGAAATAGCGTCTAACTGGCTCCAAGATCTCGGCCAGTTGCTCTGCGACAGTGTTTTTGAGGTCTTGCGGATGCAGTTTTCCCTGCGAGTAAGCTGTTTCCAGTTCCTGATAGTTCTGGTATTCAACTGGTCCTCCGAATTTGGCTGGTCTCTGTATGGTCAGCGCCTGTCTTTCTCGGAAGATTATGTGTTTGGTTATGTCCAGAACAGGGTTGAACGCCACTGTCTTTTCCGGACAGAAGGCTCGGCTCATCTTTTGCTTTATCTCTTCCGGCGTATCATAGAGGAATATGCAGGTTTCTGGTTTGCTCTTAGACATTTTCGCGGAAGACAGTGCTTCTTTTTCCTGTCCTTCTGGTATGGGCCAGACCTTAGGTTTCTCCAAACCCTGCAACAGGTGATGATGCACGCAGACGGGTTTCCAGAAGCCTAGGCGCTCGCCAAGTTCTCGGGCGACGACGTTGGCTTTGCGTTGGTCTATTCCAAGTTGACAGATCTTAATCTTCATGTGAAATATGTCAGCTACCTGCATTGGCGTGTAGAGGAAGTCTGAGACCATTCGGGCTTCTGTTTCTTTTCGTCCAGCGATTTCTAGGGTGCGTCTGCCTCGGGCGATGGTGAGGTTTTTGGAGATATTGATGGTTGTTGCCCAATAGTCCAGATCGTCGTACAGCTCGTCTGAGTAGATAAATTCCACTTTGTCTTTAGGCACTCCGAGGGCTATCCAAGAGTGTTTGAAAAGGTCTGCAGCCTTGCGAATCAGCTTGAGGTCTCCGCCTAGCTTGTTGTTGAGCCAAGCGTGCCACGTTGACAGATAAGCCTTGTAGTGGATGCCTGCTTCGACAAAGTCTTTCATCTTGTACGCACAAATCACGCCTGTTCCTAGATGAACTAGACCTGAAGGTTCCCAGCCGTCATAAGCTATGGGATGCTCTTCGGTTTCCAAGAGATGTCTCAAGTCTTGCGGGGTTAGCACTTCCTCTGTGGGAGGTCTGTTGATAAGTTCCAGTTTTGTCTCAATATCCAAGCTGTCTGCCTTCTTGTTTTTTTGATGTGCGTAGTGTATGCATTTGGTAAGCTTAAAAGTTGCTTGTCTCGCGGGCATCGGTTGTAGCCCACGTAACTAACGCTTAACTTCATTGCAGGGAGCGGTGCGCTCCTCTCAGCCAAGTTCTCTCCATCGTGGGTTATTTGCTTGCCCGCGCCCAC
>CAZHWL010000031.1:0-2406 GCA_964536035.1 uncultured Candidatus Bathyarchaeia archaeon
CTAAAGGCTTCGGAGAAATCACTAGTTCTCCGCTGATTCGCGAAGGCAAAATCATTGGAGTCATCGCTGTTGCCAGAGATATAACAGAGCGTAGGCAGATGGAAGAGGAAATCAGAGAATCTGAGGAAAAACTCAAGCAGTTCTTGGAATTCGCTCCTGATGCAATATACGTGACCGATATCAACGGCGTCTTCCTCGATGGAAACAAACAAGCCGAAATAATGACAGGCTATAGCAAGAAAGAGCTCGTTGGAAAAAGCATTGTGGAAGCTGGTCTTCTTCCTGAAGAACACGTGTCGAAAGCGATAGAACTGATTCAGAAAAGTATGAATGAACAGAAAACTGGACCAGATGAAATGGAATTAATCAGAAAAGATGGCAGCAGAATATGGGTTGAAATATCCTCGATGCCGGTTAAAAGAGGAGACAGAATCGAAGTTCTCGGCATCGCAAGAGACACAACCGACCGCAAAAGAATCGAGAACGCTCTTCGTGAGGCAGAGGAAAAGACGAGAAACATACTTCAGTCATCTCCAGATGCGATCGTAGTCACAGATCTGAATGGAACGATGATTGACTGCAACCAAGAAGCCTTGAAATTGGCTGGAGTCTCCACAAAAGAGGAATTCCTCGGAAAGAACACTTTCGACCTTATCTCACCAAGAGACCACGAAAAATCAATGAAAAACATGGAAATGCTCCTTGAACGAGGCACTATTAGGGACTTCGAATTCACTCTAATCGCAAAAAATGGACGCGAGTTTCCAGCAGAGGTTTCCATGAGTCTAATGTGGGACCACACAGGAGAGCCCAAGTACTTTGTTGCCACGCTCAAAGATATCACAGAACGCAAGGAAATGCTGAGAAAACTGGAGGAATACTCCCAGCAGCTTGAGGATATGGTTGAGAAAAGAACCAAACAACTCAAAGAGGCACAGGAACAGCTTGTCAAAGCCGAAAGACTCGCAGCCATCGGGCAGGTTGCCGCAATGGTAGGTCACGACTTGCGAAATCCATTGACAGGCATAAAGGGCGCTACGTACTATCTGAAAACAAGACTTGTTCAAAAAATGGATGCAAAATCCAAGGAAATGGTTGAACTCATAGAAAGAGACGTCGAGTATTCGAACAAAATCATAACCGATCTCATGGATTATTCAAGAGAAATACGGTTAGAATTTTTCAAGACTTCTCCAAAGTCAATCATGAACGAAACGCTTTCGGTTATTCAAGTTCCAGAAAGCGTTAAGGTACTAGATCTGACACAAGACAGCATTCAGATCACACTAGATATTGACAAAATGAAACGAGTTTTCGCCAATCTCACCAAGAACGCAATTGACGCAATGCCTAGGGGCGGAAAAATCACGATATCCAGTAGAGAGTCAGGTGGAAACGTTGAATTTATTTTCAAGGATACAGGCACAGGCATAGCGAAAGAAATAGTGGAGAAAATCTGGACACCGTTCTTTACAACCAAAGCAAAAGGCATGGGACTAGGCTTAGCCATCTGCAAACGTGTCATAGAAGCTCATGGAGGCAGAATATTTGTTGAAAGCATAGTTGGCGAAGGAACAACTTTTACAATAATCTTGCCAGTTGAGCCAAAAACAAAAGAAGAAGGAGGTGAAAAAGTATGGGTAAACCTGCCCGAATCCTTATCGTCGACGATGACGAAAGCATCAGAAAAGTCATAGCGACAGTGTTAGAGGAAAAAGGATATTCTGTTGACACTGCAGAAGATGGAAAACAAGCCATAGAGAAGACTAAAAAGAACTTCTACAACCTAGGATTGTTTGATATTCGGCTTCCAGACATTGAAGGCACACAGTTGCTGGCAAAAATCAAAGATACAACGCCTAGAATGCGTAAGATAATAGTCACAGGTTATCCATCATTGCAGAATGCCATTGAAGCACTGAACAAGGGAGCAGACGCCTACATAATGAAACCTTTTGACATGGACAAAGTTCTGCAGACAGTTGAAGAGCAGTTGAAGAAGCAGGAAGAAGAAAAGAAGTACGGCCAAGGAAAAGTCACAGAATTCATCGAGACACGTGTCAAAGAACTGGAAGAAGAGAAACCAACAACTCACAAGACATAGCGCTAGAACGCAAGAGTCAAACTGGTTTCTTCAGTTTTGTGAAACATCTGCAAGGGTTGCCAAAATGTGTAGACAGTCCTCTGTTGCCGAAAACGTGGCAACGGTAATAACCGTATTCAAAAACGGAAAAATAGCTGAGACGCTAAGTTTCGATCAGCTACTCCTTAATTCAATTGACGAAGCACTAGCATCTCTTTTCAATAGGTCTGCAATTAGGTCAATCTACTTCTACGTCGAGAAAATATGTCATCTGTCATTAGACGAGATTCCTAAGAAACCAGACGTCTTCTCTGGCAGCTTGC
>CAZHWL010000031.1:2506-10551 GCA_964536035.1 uncultured Candidatus Bathyarchaeia archaeon
CATCTGTCATTAGACGAGATTCCTAAGAAACCAGACGTCTTCTCTGGCAGCTTGCATCAGCTCTTGGGTGCAGGTGCTTTAGTTATTGAAGAAGGAGTCCTAAAAACGCTGTATTCAAAGCTTAAGCTTCAGTTGGCCGAGGAAGAGAGTTACACATTTGCAGACTACATTGACGAGTTGAGAAAAAAGTATGTTTCTTCCTAAGCTTTCGCATGAACTGAATTGTTTAACGGTGTAAAGAGATGGAAACCAAAGCACTATCGTGGGAGAAACTTTTCCAGAAGGTTGGATTATCCAAGTACGAAGCAAAAATATACATCTCCCTCGCTGTCAGAGGGTCTTCTGAGGCAAAAGGGCTCAGCACGACTTCCGGCGTTCCAAGAACCAAAGTGTATGATACTTTGAAGAAACTAGTTGAAAGAGGTTTAGTTGTGGAAATACCTGGGGAGCCACAACAATTTGACATAACATCTCCTGCAGATGCGTTCAAAATTCTCGTAGACAATATGAAGGATATGCTCTCAGAAAAAGTGACTTCGCTTGTAGAGCTTGAAAACGCAATAGCAGTTCTTAAACAAATCCATGTTAGAAGACAGTCGACAAAACCAACCGTGTCACAACTGGGAGATGTATGGTTTATAGGTGGGCGTAGCGAAGCATTGCACAAAATCAGAGAAATGCTGTCGAAAGCAAGAAGATCTGTTGATGTTACAACTACTGAGAATGGATTAATCCTTTTTTACAGAGCTTTCAACAAGCTGCTTGACAAACTTGAGAAGAGGAATATAAAAATACGGATGAAAACCCAAATCGGAAGAACAAACAAAGCACTAGTCCGCGAACTCAAATATGTCTATGAAATCAAACATCTGGATATACCCGTGCCAATGCTTTTCATATGTACAGATGAGCATGAACTGCTTCTGATCAAGTTGAAACCAGATAATTTCAACGCAGAGGCGGGGCAAGATTTCGGGTTCTTTTCTCAAAACCGAACTCTGTGCACTTTCCTTTCTTCATTGTACGGCTTCAACGAAAAATGAAGTACGAGATTCATAGAAGCTGTGTTTTGATCGTCTTTTGTCGACAATGATCCCTAGCAGTCCAATGTGGAAGGCCTAGTTTGAAAGGTTACGTATTTCTTCACTTGTCACCACATTCTCAGGAAAACAGTGACAATACGTTTAGATGAAACATAAACTAACTATTATTACGGCGAACTGAAGAATACGACTAGCCTAGCAGATGCCTCTGTCGAAGAGAACTATGCGGTCATCTACTGCGATGGTGTGAGCCAAAAAAATTGAATGAGGTAGGTGACCAATGTCACCCCACATCAACAACAATTCAAAATTCAGGTGCCCATACGAGGGCTGTGGAAAAGCGTTTGAGAAGCCAACAGTTTTAATCGACTCATCTACGATACCTAGACAAACAAACTACTGCTGTCCTCACTGCATGTCAAAAATTGAAGTGATAGCTGAAAACCTGAAAATCGTCGGCGTCAGACCCACTGAATATCATAGAGTTTTTGAATCTCCCGCAAAGTGTGCTCACTACTCGGGGCTCTTGACTCAAGTTTCGAAGAATGCACAGTTACCTGATGAATGCTTGCTCTGTCCAAAAGTTCTTCAATGCACTATTAGAAGATAGTAACAAACTGCCCGAGGTCATATTCTTCGACTGAGCGAACTAATTGTGGCGATCAACTTACTTCTGAGAGACATCGCTGTGCAATCTTGCCAATGCTGGATACACAGTGTTTTAGAAAGGCTCTAAGACCTTTGAGCCTCAAAGGCTCGAATAGGGTCTTAACTCTCTAGATCCTCCAGTGGTTTTGTGTTGATTGGTGCGGAGTCCGGCGGCGATTTCGACAAACTCTTTCAGTGTTCCCTTAGCGAATTCCCAAGTTGGAACGCCATATCGCAAGCCATTACACATTGTGTCCACATAAATGAACAGACAGTTTTCGCCATAGCGATATGCAGCCTCATTAGCATATCCAAACTTTGGTCCATCAAGAATTTTGAAAGGCCATATTTTGCACGCTTTCGGCTTCATGTGCTGCAATCCACACGCAGATACACTTGGCAAGTCATATAGGAAAGCGCATGAACCGTTTCCTGTTTTCTTTATGAAAAGTTTGTCTAAACCAGAAACGGTCTGCTCAACGCCGTAGTTTTTGACGATTTTAAGCCATTCATGAAAGTTTAGGACAACACTGTACAGTCTGCAGCAGTTGCCGCACGATGTGCATTTCCAATCTGCTATGTGTCGCCAAGGGACAAAAGGCATCTTAGAGGTCACTTTAGAAATTCATGAACCAACGTTGCTTAATTAATCTACTTGGCGAAAGGTGCAAGTTTGTTCACAATGTCTTGGGGAATCTGCGTTGCCTTTCCCGTTTTCTTTTTTGCTGCCACAAGCACGATGTATCCCGTGGCCAGCAAAAGTGCTGTCTCTTTGTTGAATATCTTGAAGCCGTACTTGAGTGATTTTTCCTTCATCTCATCAACAGTCAATTCCACTTCGATGAGATCATTGAACCTTGCAGGCTTTTTATATTGGCAGAAGGCTTCAACTCTGGGAAACCATAGTTCTCTCTCAGCTGTGTCTTTGAACGTGAAATTCAGTTGCCTGTAGAACTCTTCTTCGGCTCTTTCAAAGAATCTGAAATAGTTGGAGTAGTGCACGACTCCTGCAGCGTCAGTTTCTGACCAAACTACTCTGAAGGCTGTTCTGAAAGCCGATGAAGGCATACAGTCTCACTTGTCAGATTTTCTTGTACAAGTACAATGTGTGCGATGGATAGCCCAATGTTTCATTCTCGCAGTAGTTTTCAACTTTGATCGGCTTCCAACCGACAATTTCGTAGTCATGTGAAACTATGCGAACTCCCTTTTTGAGTTCTGAGTCAAGCTTTGGTCTGACCTTCTCATTTGCGCTCGTAGTCAAATACAGGAAGATCACGTCCGCTGAGGTTAGGTCTACGTTGAACATGTCTCCGTTGACTATGGTTATTCTGTCCTGAAGACTCTGCTCGTAGATCGTGCTCAACGCTTTCTTCACCAAGTCTTCTCTGAGTTCAACGCCGACTGCTCTTGCCCCGAACTCTTTTGCAGCCATTATCACTGTTCTTCCATCGCCCGAGCCGAGATCGAAAAACACTTCGCCAGCCCTCAATTCGGCTAAGCGGAGCATTCGCTGAATGACTTGCGGTGGAGTTGGAACATATGGTGCGATGTACAGGGTTTAGGGCCTCCGTTTAAATTGGGTTCTTGTTTTGGTTTAACCAGTGATATTGTTGTTTAAAAGATTTTGCACGTTCTCAAGCCACGTAGGTGGACTTGTTTTGAATTTGTGTAGTGGGTTTTCTTGCTTCGCCACATTTCATGCAGCTTTGAGCGCACAGTTCAAGGTATTTTGCTTCATCCTTAGAACCGACTGCTTCAGCTGCTTTGCGGCAGACCTCGCTTGGTTCTTGGCATCCTTCTTCTTTACACAGTTTTGATATGGAGAGACAGATTTCTTGCACGTCTTTAGGATCGAGCACGGCTCTGTTCGTGCGAACGAGTAGACAGACCTCTCTTGCTAGGACGCATGTTTTGACGTATTTGATTCTCTCTAGAACCTCGTCTCGAAGTTTTTTTCGGCTTATCTCCAAGTTTTTGTTCTCCTTTTAGCAAGCGGTGTGATGCCTAGGCACAGATTGGTAGACGATCTTTTAAGATTTGTTATTGTTCCAAAATAGCTACCAGAATCTCTTGCTGATGGCTTTCCGTTCAGCCTCGAGAACAAGTTCATAGAATCTATCGTTAAGCTTGTGCTCCTTTTCCAAAACGTCAACGATGTCGGATGGCTGAATTTTTCTGGCGCACAAAGCTACTGCCGCGGCTTTTCCATGTTTTGCTATTAACTGTGCCGTCTGCAATGCCTGTTTCTGCAGTTTCTCTTCAGTCTGAGTCAGTCTCTCATTTTTCTTTTCAATGAGTGGAAACACTTTCTCTTCTTCAGCCTTGAGCAAACCAATAGTGTTAGAACCACATCTGGGACACTTGGGTTTGTCCGGCAAATCCTTGATTCTGATCATTTCTGTGTAGTTCCAGCAGTTTGTGCAAACAAAGCTACATGTCTCATTGAGCAATCTTGCTTTTGCTGATTCAATGAGGACGGCTCGCATGCGTTCAGGCGGAATCAAGTCGGTCTTCATGCTGATTCGTTCAATTCCAACCCGAGCGATAGGTGTCGCATTTCCCCCAGTGGAGACTCTCTCGATGGTGATTTCACCCTCACGCATCTTTCCCAGCACATAGACCAGTCTCTCTGAATCCAAGTCTTTCGCGAAGACTTCTTTCAAGGCTTCTTCATAAATCGGCGTGCCTTCGAAGCTTGTTATAAGCTTCTGGAGACTGACGCTGCTAAAGTCAGCCCACTTCTTCAAAGCTCCAAAGCGATGCGCAACATGAATCATGCGCCTCTTGAAAATACCTGTCTTTACAGCGGTTCTGGCCAGAGTATCCTTGATCATTTGCTCAGACATAGCTTTCATTTCATCAAACAAAGCGACAATTCTTTCAGAGTTCGCGGCACCTATTGTCTGAACGAAAATGCGGTAAGCGTCGTGTTGAACTACTATGGCAAAACCCAGTTTTTCAGACAACAATTGCCCGAGAAGTTGAGCCAACGCTCTGTTCGTAAGTAAACCGAAGTTTGCATGAATCAAAACAAATTCCTCCCAATCTTCAACGATTACTCGAGTCTCAGTGGGAACAGGAAAACCTGTCATCACCTGCTCAACTGTCTCAGCCAGAGCACTTGAGATCGCATCCACATCAGAAGGATACTTCTTGCTTAGGCTTGTGGCGATATCATCCAACGTAGCTTCTTTCTTTGTCTCTTCTTCCACGTAGCGTCTGATCGAGCCCACTTCTTGAGCTACTTCGAAGGGTACAGGGATTTCTTCGCCGATCCAGCTGGGTATGGCTCCTGAGGGGTCGTCAACGGGTTTCACGTGGACCTTGTCTTCGGAGACGTGCATGATCAGCCACGGGCTTCCTCTTATGATGAATTTTGTCCCAGGTTTCCCATATTCTGCCATGAATGCTTCATCCAAGACTCCGACTGCAGAGTCGCTTGAATCGTCAACCACAAGGAACTGTTTCTCTTCTGGGATCATGGACAGGTTTTCAAAGTAGTACTCAAACAGTGCCTTTGTCTGACGCGGTTTCAGAACCACCTTGTCCTCGAAAGAAACCCAAGCCAATCGCGGAAAACGCTGGTGCATGTACTTCAGGACTTTTTCGATGTCTTCAATTGTTAGGTCTGCGTAGGGGTAAGCATTCTTGAACAGGTCCAATATCTCCTCGAACAAGAGTTTTCTTTGTTTGAGCAGAAGGCCAGCTATCTGATGTGACAGGACATCGTAAGGCTTGGGTGGAATCTGCACAGGTTCAAGATCTTCAGTCAACGCTTTTTTCGCGACTGCCATAGCTTCTAGAGCGTCGTCTGAGTCTAATGCAAAGATTACGCCCTCGGCTGTTTTTCCTATGCTGTGACCGCTTCTGCCAACTCGTTGAATAAGCCTCGTGGCCTGTCGCGGACTCATATACTGGATGACAAGGTCTATTCTTCCGACGTCTATGCCGAGTTCCAGCGAACTTGTGCAGACGAGGCCTTTTAGTTCACCGCTTTTTAACCCCTTTTCCGCTGCTATTCTAGAGGGCTTAGCCAGTGAACCGTGATGGATGGAGATTGGATAGTCCAAGTCCCATACCTTGAATCTGCTTGCTAGAACCTCGGATTCTGCTCGCGTGTTCGTGAACAAGAGCACAGACTTGTGCCTGCTAATGTAGTCTTTGATGATTCTAAGCCGTGCAGCCACTTCAGGATGCGTGTACAGTCGTGACGCGAGTTGAACGTCTGCATCGTCAGGCTTCGGGTACACTATCTTTAGATGCATCATTCTGCCGACTGGAACCCGAACGATATCGACGCTTCTGTTGTTTCCAACAAGGAACTGTGCCACTCTCTCTGGGCTACCTATTGTGGCGGACAATCCGATCATCTGAAAGTCTCGATTCATCATCGCTCTCAATCTTTCAAGAGCCAAACTCAGTTGAGCTCCACGTTTGCTGTCGGCCATTTCATGCACTTCATCAATGATTACCCAGCGCACTTGCTGCAGATGCTGACGCATGATCCAACCCGGCAGTATTGCTTGAAGCGTCTCTGGAGTGGTTATCAATATGGCAGGAGGACTTTTTGACTGTCTCATTCTCTCTTTTGTTTCAGTGTCGCCGTGCCTCACTGCTAGCTTGATGTCGAGATTGTTGCACCACCATTCAAGCCTTTCAAGAATGTCTCGATTCAGCGCCCGCAAAGGCGTAATATACAATACTTTGATGCCCGGAGTACCTTGCTCTCTCTGCAGTAGCATGCTCAGAACCGGCAGAAAAGCCGCCTCGGTCTTGCCTGTGGCAGTAGGTGAGATGAGGAGAACATTCTTTCCCTGAAGAATCAGAGGAATCGTTTTTTCCTGAGGCTCCGTAGGCTTGGGGAAACCTCTCTGTTCTACAAGCCTTCGAACCGGCTTAACCAGAAGATCAAAGACAGTCTTTGCAGGTTCTTTCAAGACGGCTTAAACCTCAACGTTTTGACAGAGAGTAAGCGCGAGACCGAATGTAAAAGGGTTATGGAAACACAAAAAAACGAAAAAACTCTTGCGTTTGCATGATTAGAAATAGTCGCGCCATGTGCAGATTGGCTTAGCAATGACTGTTGCATGTTTTGACTTTTTAAGCTCAATCTGCATGCTTCTTTTAATGTTGTTTTGCCTGATTCTGTTCATGGACTTTATGGAACTGCCTCATTGATGTGCCTTGAAGCAGTCGTTAGCGCGCATATTGGGACTTTTTATGCTTGGATGGACAGAGTTGCGTCAAATTTGAGGCTCCATGAACATAAAAACGTGGCAAAATGCTTGCCATGATCGCTATTTAGCGGGTTATGGAAGGCTTTTTAGGTGTTTGACATAAAAGTCTCGTTTCTACTATCATGGTCCTTTGACATATATGTGTCTAAACCTGATGTTTGGAAAATGATTTTCTATTCGAAAACAATGGAAAGTTTTTTATTTATAATCATGAGAAACCATGGATACGAGGTACATGGAGGAAAGTTAATGGCAAAATGCCCGAAATGTGGAACAATGGTTTCATCGCCAAAGAAGAAGTGGACCATGGCCGGACGCCCCGACAAAGCTGGAAAGAGAATCCAACTAGAAATCGGACTGTTCGACTGTCCAAAGTGCCATAAACCATTCCGAGAAGTGCTCAGCAAGAAGAAGATTTAGACAGCCAAAAAGGCGCTTCAAGCTTACACTCCCTCCTTCCCCCTATTTTTCAGTCTCATGTAAAGAGTTAAGTTTTAAAGGATGCCCATGTCTAATTCACCGAGCAAACTCTTTGATGGAAGGTAGAACGATTGGCAAAATCCACATTTAAACAACTTTGGAAGAAAGATTATTTCCAGACCGTTTTTATGATTCTACTCATAGTCGGGGTAGTTCTCGGCTTATGGTATGGATTGCGTCTATTTTTGAACAACGATTATCCGATACTGGCTGTTGCTTCAGGAAGCATGCACCTTCCCAGAAACACGGCATGCGACGGATGGTCACACCCGTTCGATCCAACTCTTCACACAGGAGACTTGATAGTAGTTCAAGGAGTAAAACCTGAAGACATCTATGCAGCACCCTACAATGAGAGCGGACAATCAGGCGACATCCTAGTTTTTCGCACATCTGACAAGGATGATCTGATCGTTCATCGAGCTGTTGACAAAATAGAGCTTAACGGAACAATACAATTCATCACGCAAGGCGACCACAACTTAGGACCTGGCCCCGGTTCACCGACTCCAGCAACGGCAGTAATCGGCAAAGTGGTGATGCGAATACCTTGGATTGGACACGTTGCCCTGTTCATGCGCAACTCCGTAGGAGTCTACGTCATAATTGCTCTTGTGGCTCTCCTCATAATCGT
>CAZHWL010000032.1:0-10119 GCA_964536035.1 uncultured Candidatus Bathyarchaeia archaeon
TGGTGCTCCGGCCGGGATTTGGACCCGGGTCTCCGACTCGAAAGGCCGGAATACTTGACCGGGCTATACTACCGGAGCCCATGTTGCCCGGGAAGCATTCATGCAGAATGTCTTTTCGTTCGAATAAAGCTTATCCTCTGGTTGCACAGGTTACGCATTCTTTTAGTGGTGCAAGTATGGTTTCGGCTTTGTTCAGTGCTGGCGCGTAATAAGCGGTCTTTGCCGAGTTTGTCATGATCGTTTTTATGCCGAGTTTCTCAGTCCATGACACAATGGTGCACACGCCTGCGAGCACATGGCCTCCGCTTCTCTCTATTTCTTTAACATACTCTTTCGCTTTGTCTTTGACGCATTGAGATGTGCACACCCAGAACTCTTTCCCCGGCCTCACTTTCTTGCCTTCCATCAATCTGGCGATCTGCTTGATTTCGCTCAGTGAGCAGTGAGGGCATCCTATGAAAATAAGATCCGGCTCGCTAGATGTTGCCGTGGATAAGTCTTCAATAGTTTTCTTTATGTCTCCCGCTTCCACTTCAATTTTCTGCAATCCTTTTTCAAGTTTCAGTTTCTTGCCGTGGAACATGTTAACCATGCCTGTTGAGGCGAGCGCCGCACCAAGCTGCTTCAATTCCTTCTCTGATGCGTCCTCTAGGTTTTGAATTGCCGGAACTTTGTCTGCTAGCATTTTGCCTAGATAGATGCCTAGTGCTCCGAACTCTGTTTCGTTTAGCAGTCGCTTGTTCACATTCACCAAAACTTGTGGCTGTCTATTCTCCGCTCTATGTATTCCATAATTAGGGGTCTTTCCAATTACTGATGCTGCCAGCGCGCTTGGTCCGCCTTCACGGTTTGTCCAAGCGCCAAGAACCGAGTTTGCGTATACCACTGCTGAGGATTCAGCCCAAGCGATGTGCGAATCCCATGTCGGTTTTTTCAAGTAGTATGGTGTGCATGTTAGAGATTGTGTAAACTTCATTCGTTCAAACTGTTTCAGTATGTGCAGCTGTCTCTGGCACAGATCTCGATCCACTCTCTTGGCCAAGTATTCGGGATCTAAGCTTTGCGGGTTCAACGTGGTTCTGACTTTAGCTTTTGCTCCTTTATCTGCCAACGCTTGAAGGAACTCTATTGGCGCGTCGCCTAAGGTTTTGTAGGAGACGCCTGAAACGTGTGCTGAGCTTATCGGAATAAGTTTGGATGCGTTGAAAAGGTCGCCCAGCCTGGCGAGGATGCGCATGCATATTTGGTTTGCCCAACCTTTTTCGCCGTCGTATAGGCGTTCTTCTTCTTTTGTCAAGTACATTGTCTGTCTAATGCGCTCCTTTCTTCAAGATTTTGACCTGTCCTTTTGCGGCATCAACTTCAACAAGGTCGCCTGTTTTGATCTTTTCTATGTCTATTTGGTCAATCATGGGAATGCTTGCTATTATTGCTCCAACGACTACTACCGGATCTGCTATGCGGTTGATTATCGCTTTTGGGGCCAAGTTCTTCTTGGCTAAAGCGTACAGGACGTAGCTGCCTACTGTTGAGCCGTGGCCATGTGGAAAGCAGAGTATTTTGTCTTTTATGCATTTCCCGCATAGATCATGGCTTTTTTCTGTTATTCGGCCGTCGGCTGGATCTACTCCTCCAAGGAAGCTTATGGGCTTCTTTGAGACAAGAGCCTTAGCCTTGCACTTTCCCTCGACTATTGCCCGGCCTTTCAGAATAATGTCTGTCATTTTGACGCGCTCTAATAAGATATTTTGATGGTTGCTGGTGTCTTTCCGAGAATTTTTGAAGCTGCATCTTCTACTTTTCTGCGGTTTTCTTCATCTGTGTATACGCGTAGTATGTTGATGAACCCTTTGAGCGTTTCAAAGATTCTTGAAATTTCGCTCAGTTTTTGCAGAACTTTTTCGCCATCTTTGGTTTTGTAGAATGTGGGTATTTCCATGGGTTCCAAGAGGGCGGAATGGTGGTATGGAACTGAAGGAACCGTGGGAACATCGATTATCACTGATTCAGTTTCGACTCCTGCTTTCTCTGCAATATCTGTCTGAAGCTGTTTGCGGTGTGTTTCACGACCGAAAATGTTCGAGACCATTGTGTCCTTTTCATAAAAGGTTTTTTCATAGGCGCATTTGAGCAGTTTCCGTCTTTCAAGATCGTCTATGATTTTGTGTGATTGTTTACAGTTTTTTAGCATTGTCCAGACTGTGTAATCATCCAGAGCCATGTACTCTTCTGGGGTTTTGAAGTGTGTAAGCCCTAGCTCTTCGTTTGCTTTTTCCATAGCTCTCGCGAGCATTATCTGTGCTGCTCTTCCCACGCGGTGGAAGTATATGCTTTTGAATGATTCTATTCTGGCTATTATGAGAGATTCGAGTGCTGAAAGTGCTCCAAGATCTACTGCCAGGTTTTCGTTGATTATGTCTAGCGCATGTATTAGCCGGAAAATGTCTATGAATCCGTATTCTGCGCCAGTGTGGTGTGTGTCGCGCAGGATGAAGTCCTGCTTGTCAACGTCGACTGCACTGCTTATTATTTGATCGAGAAAAGTCTTCTTTGGTTTATGGAGTCTGCCTACGGCAAGTTTCGCCACGTCAGACGGGCTGTATCCATTGCGCTTCAGAGCGTCTTTCAGCTCGCTGTTTTCGATTATCCACTGCGTTAGGTCTTCATGCGTCTTGCCCAGTTCTTTGTCGAGTAGATATTCGAAAACATGTGAAAATGGGCCATGTCCAACGTCATGTAATAAACCCGCAACAGTGACCATGTTTGCTTCGTCTTGGTTTATGTGACTTGAAATGTTTGGGTTCTCGATCACTCTGCTTGCCAAGTACATGACGCCGATGGAATGCTCAAAACGTGTGTGGTTAGCTCCTGGATAAACGTATTCTGATCCTGCTAGCTGGCGTAGCCTGCGTAGTCTCTGAACAGGGTATGAGTCGATGATTTCTTTTTCCTGCTTGGTTATGTAGATATAACCGTGTACTGGGTCTTTTATTTCGCCCCAGTGTTCTCTCTGGATCAGTGTGTTCGCCTCTGTCTGCTGGATAATTATTAATGCTGCTTCACTCTTATAATGCCTAACGCTTTGAGGAACCTGATCATGGATAGAAAGGGAAAATTTGTCTGCCTTGAAGGGTTGGACGGCTGTGGAAAGACAACGCAGGCAAAACTGCTTGTCAGCAGACTGGAAAATGCTTACAATGCGATTTATACAGCAGAGCCGAGCAGTGGAAGAATCGGTCAATTCATAAAAGAGTATTGCTTAGATGCTAGACAGCGCGGCTCAACTATTGTTGAAGCCTTATTGTTCGCTGCGGATAGACTTGAACATGTGAACAGCGAGATACTCCCTGCGATGAATGCAGGTAGGCTTGTCGTGTCTGATCGCTACGTGTACTCTTCTTTTGCCTATCAGGGCGCAGCTGGATTGGATTTGAAGTGGATTGAGCGTGTAAATGAGCATGCGATTTGTCCTGATCTTGCATTGTTTATCGATGTGCAGCCTGAAACTGTCGTCCAGAGGTTGAAACCAAGAAAATCTGTCATGGAGAATCTCGAAACTCAGCGTAAAGTGCGAGAAGTATACTTAAGGTTTGTAGATAAGGGCGAGCTTGTGAGAATAGATGGAAATGCTTCAAAAGAGAAGGTTGCCAATGAGCTTTTGACCAATGTTTTGAGTTTCTTGGAGAAAAGCTGTTAGTAGTTCTCGATGATGTTCATTGTCTGCTTTTGAGTTGTTTCATTTATTCTTCTCATGATAAATATGGCAATGTCTTCGTGTGATATGTACCTTGGGCCTCTCTCATGGAAAGTCCATAAACTTGTTGACTCTTCATCAAACGCAAAACGTAGTATGTAATAGTCGAATCTAAGCGGAATCTTTCTTTCACCTTGTGTTTTGTGATAGCGCATCGCGCAAAGGAAATCCATTATTTGGAAGGGCTGTTTTTTGATGTTTTTCATTAATTCGTTCATTCTGTCAGCGTCTACGTAGGTGAAGATTTTGCCATCTGCTATGCCGAACTCGAAACCAATAGAGCATTGATGCATAATGGGATAAGTGACAGTTTCAAGATTGAGATTTTCATTGTTGAGCTTGAACAGCGTTTTTATCAATGCTTGTTGGAGTTCCTTACTTGACGCTTTTACTGCGAAATACGTAGCGTCAATGACATTCTCAGGAAAGTCATCGTAAACCCCAAGCATGGAAAATAATCTCTCTCAGGCCCGCTTCACTTTCCTTATTTTCTCGATATTTTCAAGTAATCCTGAAAGAGTTGCGCCTAGTTTCTGCAGTTCCTCGGCGTTGCTCGTATTTTTAATTTTTTCCTGCAATTCTTGAACCTTGGCTAAGAGCGTTGTCTCGATGCTTTCTAATGCCATTGTGCTTGACATTCTTGTCGCTTCTTCTCCATCTTTCACAACAAGGACTTTCTTTTCACATTTTGCACACCACAAGTCTCCGTTTTTCAGCTTGAACAACGGTGAAGAGCATGCTGGGCAAGCCAAATCTGTTAGTGTTGAGCCTTGGCGTAGCAGATCTGCCATTCGCTTGATTTCTTGGTCTTCATGTCTTTCGCGCGACAAGTTTTAAAGCCTCAAAGTAAATAGGTATGAGGCTTATATAACAAGGTTATCGCGAAGCCGTTTGAGGGTGGCAGATATGGTGAGAAAGAAGAAAATGGAAGAGTATGAGGAACGGATCAGGCAAGCTATTGCTGTTCTTGAACAAGTTTCTGAAGACACAACAACTCCTAGGAACATTAGGAGGGCTGCAAAAGACTCTCTGAGTTCCCTGCAAGGAACGGAGTTTACACCTGCGGTTAGGGCTTCGAACGCCATCTCGCTTCTGGATGAGATTTTGCAGGATCCAAATATGCCACAATACACACGGGTAAAACTGTGGAACGTAATGAGCGTTATTGAGGCTATAAAAGACTAAGCTTGTTTGAGAAGAGCTGAGTAGAATGAAAGTTTTCCCTTTCAGCGATGTTGAGGCTAAAGAGGCTAATGAGGGAGCGTCCAAACTGAAGGTAAGGTGGCTTATCACAAAGGAGATGGGAGCACCAAACTTTGCTATGAGATTGTTCGAAATGGAGCCCAATGGCAACAGTCCTTTGCACACGCATCCATGGGAGCACGAAGTTTTCATCTTGGAAGGTGAGGGAATTGCTGTCGCAAAAGACGGTGAGAAGAAGATTAAAGCTGGAAGCGTCATTTTTATTGCTCCAAATGAGCTTCACCAAATCAAGAATAACAGTGAGAAGGTTCTGAAATTTCTGTGCCTTGTGCCGATAAGAAACTAATGATTGTTCCTTTTTCTTTGCAGTTGTGCTAGTTAGAATTATATCCTAGTTGCCACATGTAGTTTTGGATTCCAGGGAGACAGACCCTTTGAAGTATGACGTGATAATCGTCGGTGCTGGGCCAGCCGGAATATTTTCAGCTCTCGAACTAACCCAGAAAAACAATCTCAAGGTCTTAATGCTTGATAGAGGACAAGACATTGATCGACGCAAGTGCCCATCAAGCCGCGGGTTTGAATGCATGCACTGCGATCCGTGCGCCATCCTGTGCGGATGGGGCGGAGCCGGAGCCTTCAGTGATGGCAAGCTTACTCTTTCTACGGAAGTGGGGGGATGGCTTAATCAGTATGTCTCAAACAAAGAGCTGAGCGAGCTTTTGAGTTATGCAGACAAAGTGTATCAAAAGTTCGGCGCAACCGAACACACTTATGGTGGGAACACCGAAGCGATAGACGAGATTGAGCGAAAGGCGTCGCTGGCAGGTTTGAAGCTTATTAGACAAAGAATCCGCCACATGGGCACCGAATGGTGTGCTCAGACTCTCAAAAAAATGAGACAGGAACTGAATGGTAAAGTCGAGTTCAAGCCGAAAACCGACATCAAAGGGCTAATAGTCAAAAACGACACCATAGAAGGCGTCGAAACCGTAAACGGTGAGAAATTCTTCGGAAAATACGTTATCGCCGCACCAGGTCGAAGCGGCGCGGAATGGTTGCAGACAGAGGCTCAGGCTTTGGGGTTGAAGACCCTCAACAACCCTGTTGACATCGGGATAAGGGTTGAGGTTTTGGCTTCTGTGATGGAGGAGTTGACCAAGGTTCTGTATGAACCTAAGCTGATCTACTACTCAAGGTCTTTCGACGATCAGGTTCGCACTTTCTGCGTGGCTCCCTATGGACAGGTTATAACTGAATCATACGATGGAGTTTTAACAGTCAACGGCCAGAGCTACGCGGAAAGAAAGACAGACAACACAAACTTCGCCATTCTAGTCAGCACATCTTTCACAGAACCGTTCAAAGAACCGATTGCTTACGGCAAGTACGTTGCCAGACTTTGTAACCTGCTCAGTGGCGGCGTCATAATACAACGCCTGGGTGATCTAGAATCCGGTCGACGATCGACGCCTGAAAGAATCGATCGAAGTGTAGTGACGCCTACCTTGAAGAATGCGACGCCTGGCGACTTGAGCTTTGTCTTGCCCTATCGTTATCTTGCTGATATTCGAGAGATGCTACAGGCTTTGGACACCATTGCTCCAGGCATTCATTCTAGAGACACGTTGCTCTACGGCATTGAGGTGAAATTCTATTCCTCAAGGCTTCAGCTGAGCAACTGCTTGGAAACAAAAGTGCATGATCTGTTCACAATTGGCGACGGTGCAGGCGTTACGAGAGGGTTGATTCAGTCTTCTGCTTCGGGAGTAATTGCGGCTAAGGAGATTCTGAAGAGAGAGAAATTGAAGGCATAGATTTATGGCGGTTGTAGACGAGATTCGCTGTTCACATTGTGGCGCGCCAATGTCATTCCAGCCCGGAGAGATAATCGCCACATGCAAATACTGCGGTTATACGGTTGTTATAGAAACTGGAAAGGCCTTTACCTTTGAACATTCTTTGCTGCTTAACAAGTATGATTTAACACAAGTTGAGACTCCTATCAAGGACTGGATGAGTAATGGTTTCCTGAAGCCTCCCGATCTAGCCAAGAAATCTAGAACTACAGAAAAAAGCTTGGTTTACTTGCCTTTCTGGATTGTTTCCGCCGAGGCAGAGAGTACCTACAAGGGAATATTTGAACGCATATCTCCCGCCGTCCTCAAGGAAGACAAGGTTGAAAAGGAATATGCCTGGGTTATCTTGGCTCGAAAGGCGGTGATTTTTCCGACTAAGGAATATGATGTTCCATTAGAAGGCAAGATTCCTTATGATTTCAGAAAGATTGAGAGTTTCGCGAAGGTTTTGAACAGTGAGATTGATCAGGATGGGGCTGTTGAGCTGGCTAGACAGCAAATTGATGAGCATCATCGTTATCTGGTTCAGCAGAATGTTGACAGAATTATCGAGATGAAGACAGCTGTCAATGTGAAGCAGGTTGTCTATTTGCATGCGCCCATATGGTTCATCAAGTTTGAATACAAAGGCAACGCCTATCAGATGCTGGTTGACGGCGCGACTGGCACAGTGATAAAGGGTGACATTCCATCATCAAGATTTTGAACCTCTTAAGAAACTTTAAAAGCAACCCTTATTTCATGTGTAAAATCGAAAATGAAGTGAGGAATAATTCTTGAGTGAGAAAAAGGACATCTATGAGAAAGCAAAAAAGGAAATGCGCCTTACAGAGAGAATCGTTGCAGCGTTACCTGGTTTCCGCGGGTACAAAGAGAAAGAGCTGCGAAGAGAATCTGACAAACTTATTCGAAACCATTTGTATCACAGACTCGTAACAGCGAGAACCGATCTGAAATTCGTTTATCAGAAACTGGCTGACCGCCGTTCATTCGATGTTCTGACGGATGCTGATCGTCTTGTTGCAAAGTTTGACCGCGTTGCCGAGAAAATCAATCATGCTTCCTATGGGTACACAGGGTTCTTTGATGTGGTTAAGGTCGAAGAAGATGATCTTGACAGAATGATTGATTTTGACAGTGAACTGGTTGATGACGTTGAAAAGATAGTGAGCGATGTTGAAGCATTCAAAATGGAGATTATGAAGCAAAAATTCGACAAAGCTAAGGAACGTGTTCAAGACCTCTCTGGCACGATAGAGGCGTTAGACGAAGCTTTTGATAAGAGACAAGAAGTAATCTTGGGAGTGAATTAATAATGCCGCAAATCATAGAATGGAAGAATCCCGCCGCAGAAGAAATCGTGTGGAGATATCCAGACGAGGAGATCGTTTGGGGTGCCCAACTAATCGTTCATGAATACGAGGTTGCAGTGTTTTTCAGAGACGGCAAAGCATACGACGTGTTCGGCGCAGGCCGCCACCAGCTAACCACTCTGAACTTACCCTTGATAACTGGCCTCCTGTCGAGGCTCGTTGGCTTCAAAGAGAAACCATTCAAAGCCACAGTAATTTTTATTTCCACGAAAGTTTTCGCTGGCAAATATGGGGCACAGGCTCAGACTACTGAACTTGCACCTTTGAAAGTGCACGGCTCATTCTGGTTCAAAGTTGAGAGTCCACAGCTGTTCGTAAACGAAGTCGTTGGTGGACAGAACGCTTACGCAACTGAAGACGTGAACAACTATCTGCGTGGGTTCCTGAACGAGAAAATCATAGACGAACTGTCACACTATGACTTGCTAACGGTTTTCACGAAACTCGATGAAACATCCATCATAGTCAAGAACGCGATTCTTGATTACTTCAAACGAATAGGCTTGGAACTCACTGATCTACGCTTCGAGGGCATAGACACAACTCCTGAATACCGTGAACGTCTGTTCTGGCTCAGAACAGGAAGAGCCGCACCTGAAGAAGTGCTACGCATGGAAACCGTGAAGAAAGCCGCTGAAGAACTTGGCAAATCTTCAGGCGCAGGTCTTGGTACAGGAATGGTGCTGATCCCGCAGGTCATGACTCCTACAGGTCCTGCACAGGCACCGGCTGCAGCACTAGTGATCTGCCCGAAATGCAACGCAAAGATTCCTGCGACATCGAAGTTCTGCCCCGAATGTGGCCTAGCGATTACTCCGCCTTCCAGCGGAACTATGACCTGTCCGAAATGCAGCAAGACAATTCCTTCTGCTTCGAAGTTCTGTCCAGAATGCGGCGAGAAAATATAGCAAGAGGAGACTTAGGCTTTGGCTGAAAGTGGAAAACGAGATTTGCTGTCAATCGGCGTTGTCCTGATACTCGTCGTCGTCAGCATTCTGCTCTATCAGCCGTTGCAGATCGTGAAAGAATGGACTCTAGTGATTCCTCTGATCATTGCCTTGTCTGGCGGTTGGCTTGCAGTGCTTGCTGGAATGAGAGCTTCGAACCCTCAGAAATACGAGCGAGACGCCTTCAGCACGCTCTCAATGGGATTGCTGCTCGTAGCGATTGGCGGTGCATGGTTCATTTACGGCTACGGCTTCGGATGGCTCTACTCTCTCGTCATAATCCTGATAGTGTTTGCTGTCTTGGCGATTGCTGCCGCAATGAAGCGCAAGTAGCTTCCTCTTTCTTTCTAAACACTTTTTTATTCTGTCATAATATCTTCTAGTTGTGGCTGGTCAAACAATGAGTGAGAAGACTATTGGGCGCGGCACATGGTATGACAAAATGGCCGCAAGAATAATCGAGAGGGAGCGAAAGCTTGGCAGAAGCTTGGATTTGATTAGAACTGAGATGGGATTGGGCGCTTCTGGCTTTCCGCATATTGGTAGTCTTGGCGATGCGGCTCGTTCTTTTGCAGTTACTTTGGCTTTAAGAGAACAAGGTTTCCGCTCTGAGCTTGTGGCTTTTTGTGATGATAAGGATGGTTTGCGGAAGGTTCCTGCTGGACTGCCGGACTCGCTGGAGAAGTACTTGGGTTTTCCTGTTTCAAGCATTCCTGACCCGTTCGGTTGCCATGAAAGCTATGGTAGGCATATGAGTTCGCTTCTGCTTGACGCTTTGGACAAGTGCGGGATAGAGTACCGTTACATGTCTGCGAAAGAGACGTATGAACGAGGCTTGCTGGACGAAGAGACTAGAGCGCTTCTGTCTAATGCGAAGAGAATTGGTGAGATAGTCAAGGAGGAAGTGGGGCAAGAACGCTATACTGAAGTGCTTCCATATTTTGCTGTCTGCGGAAACTGCGGGCGGATTTACACGACACAGG
>CAZHWL010000033.1:0-10011 GCA_964536035.1 uncultured Candidatus Bathyarchaeia archaeon
AGAAGTATGGAATAAACCCGGCAGGCGAAGGAGGAGAAATCGAAACAACCACCCTGGACGCTCCTCCATTCAGAAAGAGAATTGAAATTCTAGACTCTGAAATCAAGACAAAAGGCGACTCTGGAGTTCTTATTATCAAGAAGGCAAGGCTCACTGAAAAATGAAGTTTTTTGGCGGGCCCGAGTGGATTCAAATCCCCGCGTTTAGCATCTAACATAAGTGCGTCATTGGCGATATTCTTTTCTGTTAATGAGGACTAAAGAGGTGGTGAGGCTGCAAAAGACAACATGATCTTAGGCATGGCTGATTACCCAAGCTTGGAAGGACAACTTGAAGATTTCTTGAACTTCGCTTCTAAGCTTGGAGTTCGTATTCTTGAACTTAAACTGGATAGACTTGAATTGCTTTCGGCCCTTTCTAACACTGATAAAGTGCTCGAAATCAAAAATTTATCAAACTCGTATGATTTCAAATATTTTGTTCATGCTCCCAGCATTGACACTAATTTGGCGAGCGTAAACCCACTCCTCAGAAGGGCCTCTAAGAAAACTATTTTGAAAGTGATAGTTTTTGCAGCCGAGTTAGATGCTGGATTGCTTGTTTCTCATGTCGGTCGTTTATCGAGAGATTATCCACAGAAGCTTGTCAGAAAAGCCATGAAAAATGCCACAGATTCTCTGAGGAAAATTAACCAAATCTCTAATGATCATGGCATAATTTTCACGATAGAAAATGACCGCAAATCTAACGATTACGTTCTTGCTGGATACCCAGAGCAAATATACTCTCTCATTGAGAATGTTGGATGCAAATTGACTTTTGACATAGGTCACGCTAACACCATTGGGAAGATTGAGGATTTCACCAAGTTACTAGACAAATTCATCGTCAATGTACACCTCCATGACAACAATGGCAGGGATGACGAACATCTACCTATTGGAAAAGGAAGCATAGACTTTATGAAAGTGTTCAAGAGAATGAAAGACTGGAAGAGCGAGAAACCTTTGATCATTGAGTGTCACAGCTTTGCAGGGTTAAGGGAGAGCATAGATTTTATGAGAAGCGTTTCTCCGTTAAGCAAAGACAACAAAAAATGATACTTAAGTGAATTCGACCTTTCTTTCTTGGTTCACTCCTTCTTCCTTTTTTTGACTAAACCTTATAACATATACATTGATGATATGCATGCGAGTTGCTCATGTTTCCGGTCGTTATCATCGCAGGTGGAGTAGCTTCTCGGTTGGAGCCTTACTCTGGAGAGACGCATAAATGCCTCATGGAGTTTGAGCCTAACGTAACAATGTTAGACTTTATCCTGAATAGGGTCGAGAAGATTAATTCACCTCGCATACTTATCGTGGTAAGACCTCAATTTCAGAGCGTATTCGAGGAAAGGCTGAAAGGGAAGGCAGAACTAATAGAAACCGACGTTGAAGAATTTGGAAATCTGTATAGCGTTAGCTTAGCAATGAAGCGCTTAGACGCAAGCTCCTTTCTCATTTTAATGTCTGATCACATATTTGAACAATCAATACTCGATAGAGTGTTATCGATCAGAAGCCAAGCAGCCTTCACTGTGTGCCTCGACAAGAAACCTTCGCGAGCTGAGGCAGGGGAAGGACTTAAGCTTGCATTGAGAGGGGGAGCCGTAGTGCATGTTGATAAGACCCTCTCCCCTCGGTACGGGATAGACACAGGTATAATATTGTGTCGCGAGAATTCCAAGGCATATATAGAAAGGGCGATAGAAAACTCTGGCTTCAAGGCAACAATAGCTGATGCACTTAACATAGCTGCGGCTGATGGCGAAGTAGATTATGTGGATGTTACGGGGAAATTGTGGAAAGATGTGGATACACCCGAAGACCTAGTTGAAGCAAGGAAGGTTTATTGGCAAATACTGAGAAAGGAACTCACTAAACCTGAAGATGGATTGGTCTCCAGATACCTTAACAGGCCAATATCCACACGCATTTCGATCATGGCGTATCGAAGGAGCTTCAGGATAGAACCGCTCACAGTAACATTGGTATCTTTCATTCTTGGCTTATCGGCAGGTTTTCTGTTAGCGATGAGAGTGTTCATTTTAGGAGGTTTACTTGTGCAACTGGCATCCGTAATAGACGGGGTAGATGGTGAACTTGCAAGGCTCTATCGTAAAGCCACACCATGGGGCGGCTACTTGGACTCAGTGCTAGATCGCGTTTCTGACGTCGCCATAGTAGCTGGGTTAACCTTATCTTCGCCGATTATAGATGACTTTACACTTTTGTTTGCTATACTTGCTGCTGCCAATGTGATATTCGTGAGCTACATGACTCACAATTTGAGTAGCCTAGGCATAAGCACGGAGAAGCTGAGAAAGGTGCCTGCAACAAGAGATGTAAGATTATTCGTAGTTTTCATAGCATCGCTTCTTTCACTACCCATTATCGGTCTATGCTATCTGGCCGTTGCTCCTATATTCTATCTGAGTTACTCGTTGGCGCTGGCTTACAAGATGAGGAGAGGAGAGATTAAACTGGAAAGGGTTAGAAGAGAGCCTAAACCGGAGATTCTGATCGAAAGGAAAGAGATGAGTAATACCATCAAAAGCCTAATCTCTAATTCCATTAAACTAGGTTTAGCACTCCTCATCGTCAGTATGATTGCTCCAATAATTGCAAATATTACATTGATAAATCTTAATGGTCTGGCACTAAGCACAGACAATCTATTATCGATTCTAAACTTGATTGTGATTATATATTTTGGGTATCGAATAATGCTGGCTTTGAAAGTCGTAATTGATATTATAGCCAAGCGGTTAGTGGGTGCGGTTGGAATTACAGAAACCACGCTTAAGCATATACTAGTTGATTGTTTTTACATAGTTTTGGCTGCACTACTTTGGGTATACTTGCCTCTTCAGCTCAGCACTTACATGGGCGAGTGGGCTTCTAGGTTGGCTGCATTAACAATTCTTGTGTTCTTCCTATTGATTCTCTACGACCTGACCAAGCTTCTTTACAAGACTTTTGGAGACTTCTATAAAGAAATAGTAGAGAAAATAGCCAAAAAACTTCATGAAGACTCTCAATAACAGTTATTGTTAATCCGAAGTGAGAAATCTGAACTAGGTCAATCACAACCGATAATTCAAGTCGATGTTTAAACCTAAACCCTTGTATTTTACGCGCGAATGCAACTATTCTCTTTGAGTTCTAGGATCTTTGGAGCGTGTTGGGAAAACATTTAAATTATGTATACATTTTTACTGCTAGGTTACAATGAATATCGTTGAAGCTCTTTTAGTCTTAGTAATAGGTTTCATAGTCGGAGTACCCTCATCTATGGTTGGTCTTGGAGGAGGCGTTATCATAGTTCCCGTTTTGATCCTGTTTTTCCAATTACCAGCCCAAAACGCCATTGCAGTCAGCTTGGTAGCCATCTGTGGTACAACGTTTTCCTCTACTCTCGGGTACATTAGGCAGGGGCGAGTTGACTACAAGCTGGGTTTACTTTATGACATACTTGACGTCCCAGGTATTGCTCTAGGTGCCTACATAACTACGCTTCTGCCTCAAAACTTTTTAGCTGGTATTTGTGGTATTTTCATAATCCTCATTTCTGTGCTGGTTATAAAAAACAAAGAAAACCCCTGCTCAGAGGAAAAACCGGAAGCAAATAAGGCAAGCATGAAATGGACAAGGAATCGAATTGACTCGAGGGGTAAAGCCTTCAAGTATACTCTTCGCAGTACTCATCTAGCACTAGCCAGCAGTTTTTTGGGAGGGTTGATAACTGGCTTATCCGGATTAGGAGGTGGGATAACTGATGTTTCAACAATGATCTTACTGGGGATCCCCACTCATATCGCGGTGGCAAGTTCCGAGTTTGCCATGGCTGTTACCAACGGCGTTGGAGTAGTAGCCCATGGTCTTTTAAACAACATTCTGGTCGAGTATGCCCTTCCAATGACTATAGGCACAGTTATTGGAGCCCAAGTGGGCTGTTCACTTGCCAAACGCGTAAAAGGAAAAGTTATAAGAAAAATTCTTTCCTTAGTCACTGTCCTTGCTGGACTGAGGTTAATCTATTCATTTTTCACATTATAGGCATATTTACTTTTGGCGGGCCCGCGGGGATTTGAACCCCGGTTCTCCGGCTTTCTTCCACTATTCTTGTCCGGAGGCTTGCGCATCAGAACATTAACGTCTCTGGTTCGGCGCCTTTATCCGTGCTGGGCTACGGGCCCTTTTAACGCCATTTGTATTAGGTCGATACTTGAATTAACTCTTATTTATCAATTTGAGTCCTTCAGCAGTTATGTTTCTACTAGTTCCTCGTTTATCCACCAGGCCTTTTTTTTGCCAGATTTTTCCCCAGCGTAGAAATCAACTACGGGTTTGCCTAGTTGCTTCTTGGAAATCTTTTGGATTCTCCTTAATCTGTGCAGTACAGTGAACCTGTTCATTTTCAGATATTCCGCTAGCTCCGGGGTTGTTCCGCCTTTGTAGTGCATGAGAAAATCCACGATTTTGTGATCAATGTCATCCATGCAGAACGTGTGTGGATTCGCCTTTCCTCGGCCATAGGTCAGCAGTTCCAAGTCAGCAAGATACTTTTTAACTTCAGAGACCTCCTTCTCAATACCAGAAAGCCGTTGCTCCAGTTCCAGAATCTTGTCAGGTTTTGGCGTTTTCTCAAGTTTCTCTACTATTGCGTCTCGGATGAAATTGCTTCTGTCTCCTTCAGGCACACGTAGAGCCATCTCTTTGTAAACTGCATCAGGAATCTTGGCTGAAACAGCCTTCAATTCATTCATAACAGAGCCTCAAGCACATTATCATATAGTGTCTTTGTTTTATGACTTTTTTCTCCTTGTTTATGGACAAATTTTTTAAAGAGTCAGTCTAACTCTACACGCGACAATCCGGTTCAAGGTGTAGCATATATGCCTAGAAAAACCACGATAAGTTTACTCAAGTGTGATGTAGGCTCGCTGGCGGGTCACCACATTGTTCCCACGCCTCTGCTCAACATAGCTGAAAAGAATCTCAAAACCGCCAAAGAACAGGGTCTCATAAACAGTTACTATGTTTTCAACGCAGGCGACGACCTCCAACTGTTAATGGTTCACGAGAAGGGTGAGTCAAACCCAGAAATCCATAAACTTGCATGGGACACCTTCCAGGAAGCTGCAAACAAAGCTTTAAGTCTAAAACTCTACGGCGCAGGCCAAGACCTATTGAAAAACGCTTTCAGCGGAAACATCCGTGGCATGGGGCCCGGCGTGGCTGAAATGGAAATAGAAGAAAGACCATCAGATCCGATGGTTGTTTTCGCGGCTGACAAAACCTCTGCGGGTGCCTTTAACTATCCTCTGTTCCGCATTTTCGCTGATCCAATGAACACTGCTGGGCTGGTGATTGATCCGAACATGGCGGGCGGCTTCAAATTCGAAGTCATGGACACGAAGGACAACACTAAAGTCGTCTTGAAAAGCCCAGAAGAAATGTATGATCTTGTCGCGCTCATCGGGACAGTACAACAGTATATGGTGTCAAGAGTGTGGAGAGCCAGCGACGATCAAATATGTGCCTCAGGTAGCGTCACTAGACTTTCACAAATTGCTGGAAAATACGTCGGAAAAGACGATCCAGTCATGATTGTACGCGGACAGCACGGTCTTCCAGCGGTAGGCGAAATTCTCGTACCCTTCATGCATACTTATCTGGTTGAGGGATGGATGCGAGGGAGCCACTGGGGACCCATAATGCCCGTCGGTCTCAGAGACTCAAAGTGCACTGCCTTCGATGGGCCTCCAAGATTAGTTGCCTTAGGCTTACAAATCGCCAACGGTCACATCGCTTGTGATGACAATGGTAAACCCATGATCGCGGACATGTTCGACGATCCTGCCTTTGAACTGGCAAGAAAAGAAGCCGTGAAAATAGGCTCAATGCTAAGACGAATGGGTGAATTTGAACCAGCGCGCCTAGGCCCTGAAGAAATGGAATACACAACGATGCATCAGGTTCTGGTAAGGCTCAAAGAACGCTTCAAACCAGCTTAGACGGCAGTATCCATTGTTTTCCTTATTTTTGCCAACTCTTCAAATCGGTTTCTGACAATGTCGCAAAGTTTCTTGCGCAGCTCTTCTCCATGCATTTTTTGCTCTCTGACAAGCAGGGTCTTGCGTGCAAGTTCAGCATCGCCTAGACCGTTGAACCATGTTTCAAAATCTCCACGATGGGTGTGAAACTCTATTGAACTTGTGTCAACATTCATTATTTTCTCGCAGAAATCTTGTAAGTTGGCCGCGTGAACATCAAGAGGCTTGCCGTAATCAGCGTAAAAGTGAAATGATTTCTCAACAGGCAAATATGATAGAATATCAGTTGCTTTCTTACCATCAATCTCGGGCAAACCAAGCATTTTCTTTCCTTTGTCGGTTATGGCGTAGAATCCTTTTTCATGTGTCGCTGCAAAGCCGGAGCGAGTCAGTCCTATAATGTGCATCATGGCAGTTGGGAAGTTGACACCTGTGTCCTTAGCAATCTCGGCAGCCTTAGTTGGTTTATCAAGCACCCACATTGTCTCAAGGATCAATCGTTTAACAGGTGAAATACTCATGAGAACACCACTCCAAATTCAATAATAAGCAGCTAACATACATTTCAAGCTTTCCATGTCCCAATCATATCAAGGATCGAAGGTTTATGCAGAAGCCGGGTAAAACTCACCCAAACCATTTAAAACGAATCCAAATACATTCCTGCTGAACGCATTATTGACTGTTAACCAAGGAATGAGGATAAACGATCGAATGGAAAAGCATCTACAATGATGTTTAAGGTTGCGTATAGATATGCACAATTAGGAAACCTAAATAAGCAATGTTTTAGTAAGCAATAAAGAACCTTTCAATTGACGGAGACGGTGAAAGCTATTGAAGATGGCTGTTCTAGTTTATGAGTATCCACCGAAAATTGTGGGCGGTCTAGGTACTTATGCTGCTGAGATAACCCGCAAGTTCGTGTTGATGGACAACGATGTGACAGTTTTCACTATGAATGATGATGCAGGCAACTTGCCCACCCGGGAAATATGGAGAGGAATAGAAATTCATCGCCCACTGCACATTGACATATCAGATTCACTGCCGGACGTCGTTGCTGAAGACATCAAAAAATGGGGCAGAGGCTCTAACCTGTTCTCCAAAATTCTTGTATACAACTATCTCAGCGCCTCAAAACTAGTCAACGAACTAATACGCAAAGAAAACATCAAATACGATATAGTGGTTGCCCACGACTGGCTGTCAGCCATCGGCGGAATAACCGTCAAAAAGGAAGTTGGTCTTCCTCTAGCCTTCCATGTCCACTCAACCGAGAAGGGAAGAACTTTCGGAAACGGCTCAGAAGTCGTGAGCAACATTGAGCTTCACTGTGGCATGGCCGCAGATCTCATAGTAACCGTTTCATACGCCATGAAGGAAGAATTAACAAAACTGGGCTTCCCGAAGGACAAGATTCAAGTTTGCTACAACGGAGTCGACCCACAGAAATACAACCCAGAAGAAATAGACAAAGAACAGATCAAGAAAATCCGAGAATTCTACGGAATCAAAGACGATGAACTCATGATTCTCTTCATTGGCAGACTAGTCGGCGTGAAAGGTGTGGACAAGCTCATAATGGCCATGCCACACATACTACAGAAGACTCCCAAAGCAAGGCTTGTTATCGTAGGCTTAGGTGACCTCCAAGAATACTTGGTCAACCTAGTAAAAATCACAAAGATGGACAGCTATATAAAATTCCGCTTTGACTTTGTCCCAGAAGAAGAACGCATCCTCCACTATGCAGCCTGTAATGTGGCAGTTTTTCCCAGCCTTTATGAACCCTTCGGAATAGTTGTCCTCGAGGCAATGAGCATGGAGAAGCCCGTCGTCGTCGGCGCCGCAAATGTCAGCGGGATGCGTGAAATAGTCATATGCTGCGGCGAAGAGCAATGCGGATACCACGTGAACCCAAGTGATCCTTCAGACATCGCATGGGGAATCAACAACGCCTTGGAAACTCCCGAGAAAATGATGTGGCTCGGAAAAAATGGCAGACGCAGAGTATTAAGCGAATTCACATGGGACAAAGTGGCAGAAAGAACGCTAGAGGTATACGATAAAATAATCAACACTAATTCTGCCTGCTTGCCAAAGCAACATTGATCAATGCAACATTGCATGATTGAGTAATCATCAGTATCGGCGTGCTTTTCTTTTTCGGAAGTGTTTTCTAAAGACGTTTAAATATGTCAGTTTGACCTAGATTAATTTAAGAAATGCAGTCTCCACGGAGAACCACCCATGGGATTTGACAAAGAGACCATGAGAAAAATGTTTCCAAGCCTCGCGAAGGAGTTAGAGGATGATGAAAACAAAGTGGCGATAAATTCCGTGCGAACAGACGCGCCTTCAGGCGAGAAAGCATCTTCTAGAGCATTTGCTCACTACAATCCAGACGTGATAGACTTCATCAGACGCTGCGATACAGAAAAACAAGCAGAAGAAATACTTGTTTACATGGAGAAGCGAGGAGAGATAGACAAACAACACGCTTCAAAGCTTCGAAAACAGCTGAAAACGAAAGGAGTTAGAAGCTTCGGACCTAAGAAAGAAGACGATTACTATCTCAAACACGGTGAAACGTGAAAAACACAGTCTAAACCAAACTGTTGCTTTGTTGATGACCTTTTTTGGAAAACACGCATCTGCCGTCGCCTCCTTTTCTTTGCGCAAATGGTTAAGTATATACGTGACTGAATCAGTGTGATTATAAAAGTAAATAAATGGGCTTATCAATAGATAGGAAGCCTAACAATTTGGGAATCACGTGGAGGAAAATCGTGTGAAAAAGGCAACCGTGATAGGAACCGTTCCATTATTCGTCATGATTCTTCTTGTCTCAATCTCGTTCAATGTCATGACGGTTAGGGCAGATGACGGATACACCATAGAACAAGTGAACCACAAGATCGATGTTTTGTACAACGGTTACATCCTCATAAACGACACCATCACGCTGAACATAACTGGACAGACAGGACCCAGCAGCTTTCTCATGGGCTTTCCTGACAAATACGGTTCGCAGGTTGTTAGATGTGTTGCCCATAGCGAAACCGAAACCTACACTGTGACTCTCGATGTCCCACTCGAAAACCGTCTAGGCTTCTATGGCGTAAAAATAGATTTTCCGCAAGGGGCCCCACAAACCTATAGTGTAGAGTTTGTGCTCTCGAATAATCTTCTTTCACAAGACTCTCAGGACGCCAGTCAATATACTCTAGATTTTCCACAGTATCCAGCCTTGACGAAAGCTGTTGGTCGCTGCAATGGTTCGATAAACCTGCCCCTGGTTGCGACTTACCTTGGCGGGTCAGTTAATGGTTCTACTTATGTGAAGGAAAATCTCGCCGAGTTTGCTCACTTTCCGGCGGATGTTACCTTTTTGTTGCCTGATAATTTGATACAAATTGCTGACGTGGTTCAGCTGAAACGTGAGGTAAGTGTGAACGAATTCGGCGAAGCAGTAGGCGCGGACACATATGAGATAGTTAATAGAGCCCAGAAGAAACTGAGTTATTTTGAAGTATTCATACCCATGAACGCTTCAGACCCACGTGCAGAGGATCAGTTCGGCAGGCCCAAGAACATGATATCCACAGATCCGAACACAAACCGCTACTCAGTTAATTTTACACTGGAAACTGGAAAAGACCAATTGACCCGATTCACCATAAGGTATCGACTGCACAGTAGCCACCTCACAAGTAGGGGAACGAATACTTTAGGCCTTAATCTGCCATTGTTCCAAAATGAGAACTACTATCTCAGCCAAGTGGCAGTCACCTTCATGTTGCCTGAAGGAGCAAGAGTACTGAACCTTGAGAATAATCTGGCTGGAGACATTTTTTCAATTGGAAGAAACATCTTTAGCGAAACGGTGACAGTGAGCAAGTCTAGCG
>CAZHWL010000034.1:0-1139 GCA_964536035.1 uncultured Candidatus Bathyarchaeia archaeon
CCAGGATCAGAAGTTGTCTCACATCTTGAGTGGGCAACCTCACAAAAAGTAGACAAGATAATCACCGTCAGCCACGCCATGCACGAAGACCTTTCCAGACACGGCTGGTCTAGCTCGAAGATAAGCGTTGTCTGGAACGGCGTTGATCCTGACCGTTACAATCCTGCCAACTGCGCGTTTGAAGATGTTGAAGCAATACGGCGAAGATACGGCGTAGAACCAGATGAAAAGATGATCCTTTTCCTTGGAAGGCTCACATGGGTTAAAGGCGTCACAAACCTCGTTCAAGCCATGCCCCTGATTCTAGAAGACTATCCACGCACGAAACTAGTTATATTGGGCAAGGGCGAACAGCAAAACGACATCATTGAAACAGCAAAAAGGCTTGAAATAAGCGACAAAGTAGCCTGCAAATTCGAGTTCGTCCAAGAAGACGAGCGCATTCTCCATTACGCCGCATCAGACGTATGCATTTTCCCCTCAACTTACGAACCCTTCGGAATAGTAAGCCTTGAAGCCATGTCCATGGCTAAACCGATAGTCGTAGGCGCCCAAGGAGTAGTGGGCTTTAAAGAGCAAGTCCTGTCAAGTGGCTCAGAACAGAATGGAATCCACGTCAACGGTGGAGATTCGGCCGACATAGCATGGGGAATAAAGCAAGTTCTATGCGATTCAGATCGTGCCAGAAAATGGGGAGAAAATGGCAGAAAACGAGTGTTACAGTATTTCACATGGCGAAAAGCTGCTGAACAAACCTTGCAGACGTATCAATCGCTTTTGAAGCCAGAAGAAAAAACTGAATGGAGAATCGCCAACCTAGAAGAAAGGACGAAAGAAAATAGAGAAAGGGCAGTAAGCTAAACTTTCTTGGGCACTGCTTTCTCTAAAGCCACAACGCCTGGCAACTTCTTGCCCATCAGAAACTCGATCAACGCGCCGCCCGCAGTGCTAACGTATGAAACTTTCTTTATCAGACCGAACTCTTCCAGTGCACCGATTGTGTGGCCTCCTCCGGCAAGCGAAAAAGCCTTTGAACTGGCTATCTCGCTGAAAACCTTTTTTGTTCCGTAGCTGAACTCGTTGTTCTCGTAGACTCCCATGGGTCCACTGACTACGATGGATTTTGCGTTTCTTATTAT
>CAZHWL010000034.1:1239-9961 GCA_964536035.1 uncultured Candidatus Bathyarchaeia archaeon
GTAAGCACGTAATCAGCCACTTTGTTATCTAGCACGTGTTTGGATATTTCGAGTGAATCGTCAGCTTTGGCTCCGCCCAAGATGAATACGCATGGCTTCTCTGGTTTCTCCAAAACTCTGCTTAACGATTTCAGTTCTTTCTCCATTATGCGGCCTGCGGCGCTTGGAAGTACAGCGGTGAAACCTATTATAGAGACATGTGCGCGATGTGCCGCGGCAAAAGCGTCATTCACAAAATAGTCTGCCAACGGCGCGAGGTTTCTGACAAGATCCGTTTTTGCATGATCTTCAGGTGTCCCTTCTTTTGTCTCGCCAGCAAAACCTCTGACATTGTCCAGAACGAGGATTTCGCCGCTTTTCAGTTTCCTAATCTCACCTTTGGCTTTGTCGCCGAAAACATCGTCAACATACTTTACTGGTTTGCCCAACGCTTTGCTGAGCAGTTCTGCATGTTGCTTCAAAGGTATGAAATCTGGATCGCCTTTTCGTCCCTGATGTGCCAAAACAACGACTCGGGCGCCTTTTTCTGCAAGCTCTTTTATCGTTGTTTCACCGTGAGCTCGGATTCTTGTGTCATCTAGAACCTTCTTGCTTTCAGGGTCAACAGGAGAGTTGAAGTCAACTCTAACAAGCACAACCTTGTCCTTAACCTTCAAGTCGTCAAGAGTCAGGTACTTTGCCATATCATTCACCTTTTATTTTCAAAAAAAGAAAATGGATTGAAATGTTGCATGGGTTTAGGTTTTTAGAGTCCAGCTTTCTCTGCCACGAGCTCCATCAGTTCGACCATGCGGCAGCTGAAGCCCCATTCGTTATCGTACCAAGCAAACACTTTGACAAAGTTGCCTCCGAGAACCATTGTTGCTTGTGCGTCAAAAGCAGCTGAGCATGTGCTGTGGTTGAAGTCTGACGAGACAACAGGGTCTTCAGTGTACGTCAATATACCTTTCAGCTGGCCTTCAGATGCTTTCTTGAAAGCAGCGTTGATCTCTTCTTTCGTCGTGTTCTTTTCAAGTATGCATGTCAAGTCTACAATGGAGACGTTTGGAACTGGTACTCGAAGAGCGATTCCGTTCATTTTCCCTGCGAGCTCTGGTAGCACAAGTGTTGCGGCTACGGCTGCGCCTGTCGTGGTCGGTATGATGTTTATTGCGCCTGCTCTGGCTCTGCGAAGGTCAGAGTGTACAAGGTCTTGGATTCTCTGGTCGTTGGTGTATGCGTGGGCCGTTGTCATCAGTGCCTGTTTCAAGCCAAAGTTTTCGTGCAGGACTTTCGCTACTGGTGCGACACAGTTTGTTGTGCATGAAGCGTTTGAGAGAATAGTGTGTTTTTCTGGGTCGTATTTGTCGTGGTTTACTCCCATGACTATGGTGGCGTCAGGGTTTTTTGATGGTGCAGAGATGAGTATTTTTTTTGCGCCTGCTTGAAGGTGTGCTGATGCTTTCTCTCGTTCGGTGAACAGTCCAGTGGATTCAACTGCCAAGTAGACGCCGAGATCCTTCCATGGTAGCTGAGCGGGGTCACGTTGCGCTAGGGTTAGGATTTTCTTTCCTTTGACGATTATGCCGTCCTTTTCTGCTTCAACTGTGAACGGAGCTCTGCCGTGAACTGAGTCATACTTGAGCAAGTGTGCCAGCGTTTTGGAGTCCGCGATGTCGTTGACTGCGGCAAACTCGAGTTTAGCGTTTCTTTCTATGGCTGCTCTGAAGAGGAGTCTTCCGATTCTGCCGAACCCGTTTATTCCTACTTTCATTACCATTTTTGTTTCACCATTAACTCAATTTTTTGTTTACTACAGATGCATGACTGCCCTAATAGGTTTTTTCACAAAACTTTGATTATTTTGAAAGAAAAAAAGAGGGCAGTTTTTACCGCAGTTTCATCAGAACCATTTCTGCGGCTAAAACCAGTGGTTCCCATGTTTCGCAAACAGGCGGCGCATAAGCGGTATCGGCCTTAGCCAGTTCCCGTGCAGTCATCTGTTTCTGTATGGCGAAGGATATGGCATTTATTCGCTGAGTCACTTCTTCACCGCCAATTATCTGGGCGCCAACTATCTTCCGTGACTCTTTCTCGACGACAAGCTTCACCTTTATTGGCAGGGCACCTGGATAGTAGTCAGCTTTCGTCTTTGAAGTAATTGTTCCTGTTACTGTTTCTATTCGAGCTCGTTGAGCAGCGGCTTCAGTCAAACCAGTTGAGCCCATGTCTGTGTCATAGAGTCTCGATATCGACGAGCCTAACACTCCGGTAAAGAGCGCATAACCGCCTGCAGCATTGATTCCCGCCACTTTCCCATGTCTCACTGCCACGGTTCCGAACTGCATCAACGAAGGCTTCTGCGTCACTATGTGTGTGGATTCAGCGCAGTCACCCACTGCATAGATGTCTTTGATGTTGGTTTCCATTCTGGCATTTGTCTTTACTGCTTTCGTGTCGCCTAAGGCTATGCCCGCACTCTGTGCCAGCTGGGTGTTTGCTCTTACTCCGAAGGCGCTTATGACGAGGTCTGCAGTGAATTGCTGTCCTCCAGCGATCACTCCCGTGGCTTTGTCAGTTCCAGTGATTTCTTCAACAGCTTTTCCTGTTGCTATTGCTATTCCTTTCTGCTCTAGCATTTCTTGAACAGCCTTTGCCATGTCTGCGTCAAGCATTTGAGGAAGAATCTGAGGCAGCATCTCGATGACAGTGACTTTCAGGCCTCTCTCTTGGAGTGCTACGGCCATTTCCAGACCGATTAAGCCGGCTCCCATGATCAGCGCTGTTTTCGCGCCTTTCTTTACTTCTGCGTCGATTTTTTCTCCGTCTTCTAATGTTCTGAGCGAGAGTATTCCTTGTTTCTCTTTGCCTTTTATTGGAGGCATAAAGGGACTGGCGCCAGTTGAAATGATTAGGCTGTCGTATGATAGGGTCTCAGCTTTGCCGTTTTTATCGACTGCTTCGATTGTCTTGTTTGTAGTGTTTATGTTGGCGATTTTGGTTTCAGTTTTGAGTGCAAGTTTCATCATTTGGAAGTAGGCTGGCGAGAAAACGATTAGACTTGGGAAGCTTGGGATTTGACCGCCTATTACAAAGGGTAGACCGCATCGTGAGTAGCCGCAGTGTTTCTCATCTGTTATCAGAGTGATCTCGGCTGTTCTGTCCGTTTTTCTCGCGGCTGAAGCTGCGTCTACACCTGCGGCATGGGCACCAATTATCACTATGTGTCTGGGCATTCGTTCGCCTTCTTCGTCTACTTACCCAGCGTCTTGTGCCATTCAACTGACTTGTTGAAGTCCATGAGGTTGGGCAGTTCAGCTTGCAGGTTTAAGGGTTTCACGACGAGCAGCCAAGCTTTTTCGTATGGGTCTTCGTTCAGAAGCTCCGGTTTTGACTGAACTTCTGCGTTCACTTCCAGTATTTCGCCGCTTATTGGCGCAATTAGGTCTGAGACAGCTTTGACTGATTCTACTGTTCCATAGGGTGCGTTTTGCGTTATCGTCGTTCCTTGGCTTGGTAGTTCAGCATAAACTATTTCTCGAAGTTGTTTCTGCGCGTAGTCTGTTATGCCTATGCGGACTTTGTCGCCTTCAATTTTTATCCATTCAAACTCTTTAGTGTAGTACAATCCTTCTTTGACTTCAGTTCCGTCAACTTTCACCATTCTAAGTTCACCTTTAGACAATGCAGTAATCATTTACATCGGAACCCTTTAAAATTAACTGTCCCTAGGAGAACAAGCATAATGATGATGTGCCAAAATGAATGCATACAAAGGAGTCTCAAACTCTATCCTAATCTGTTATTCCTTGGCTTTCTCGCTTTCGCTCTCATTTTAGCGTTTTTAGGTTCCTAGAACTCGATCTAAAAACTGGAATGTCGTTCGCAAACCAGATCGGCAGCATGGAGAAAACTCTTGAATCTATGCGATACCTTTTAAATCTCTATCTTTTTTGGGATTTATGAACTGAAATGCCATCATCAAAGACTTTCAAATCATTAGCCATCATTTCAAGACCTGAATTTCTTCCTGCAAATCTGGCTTCACTTATAATGGGTCTTGCGTGGGCTGCAACACCCTCTTTTGCATTCAATTGGGACAAAGCCCTTCTGGTTGCTCTTTCATTTGGAATCATAACCGCTGTCTCCGCCTACGGTGCCCAACTGAACACTTTAAGCGATTATGAACTTGATTCAAGAGACAAACGCAAACACCATCTTACCCAAGCCATGGACTTACTTGGGCGAAGCATTGTCAAATCATTCATAATAGTCGAGTTTCTGATAAGCTTGGTTCTGATTGCTCTTTTGCTGCAGATACAGTGGAAAGCTGCACTTCTAGTTATGTGGATCGCCGGCTTTTTCTTGGGCTACGCTTATTCCTCTCCACCGTTAAGACTGAAAGCAAGGTCTTGGTTGGCCCTTGTCTCCCTGTTTCTAGTCCTGTGCTTCTTGCCTATACTGTTTGTATATTACACCTTTGCACTCACGTTTGATCCTTTGTTTTTGCTTTTCCTCTTCGGGCAAGCTATGACCGTCTATGCGATAATCATACCGACGGAAACCAGAGACTACTTCGGAGACAAATCAATGAACGTCATAACTTTCACAGTGCGATTAGGCCTTGTAAAATCCTCGCTGCTTGGCATAATACTATTAGCCGCTGGCGGCATACTTTCGAGCGCCGCATTCTTTGTTAAACTAGTATCTGGGCCATATCCGCTGTTGGCTGCGTTCGTACTTGTAATAGCTTTTGCCGACAGCATAGTCTTAAAAGAATACAGAAAGCTCTACAACCTTTCCAGACAACATGCTGCAACGAACAAAAACGATCTCGCTGAACAAATAGTAGAATTATCTGCCAACAATCCGAAATGGATCACTATTGTCTCTCAAGCAACTGTCCTAGTTTCAGTCATACTCTTGGCAAACAATATTCTAGCCTAATGTAACAGAGCGCCTTTCTGGGCTCATTCTCAGTTATCTTTGTCTCAATCCCTGTATGTACTCTTCTACTGATTGCTTCGCCACAGGGTCAGGCACTTGTATTGGAGGATGCTTGAACGCGTATGAAGAAATACTCAGCAGCTGCCCACGTATCTTTCGATCTAACGCAATTTTGACTGCCCTGATAATGTCTATGACGACTCCTGCGCTGTTCGGCGAGTCTTCAACCTCAAGCTTCACCTGAATAGTCAACGGTCTATCCCCAAACTTTCTGCCTTTCAACCACAGATAGCAGATTTTCTTGTTTCCCAGAAACGGCACATAATCCGACGGACCAATACGCGTCGGCAAGTCATATGGCACTAGGCTCGTAACCGCCTCTGTCTTGCTGATCCTTTTGGTTTTCAACCGTTCTTCTACAGTCATGTTCTGGAAATCCGTGTCGCCGCCAAGATTAAGCTGATAAGTTTCATCGATGATCACTCCTCTGTCTACGCAGAGTCTGGCAAGATTTCTGTGCAGAATAGTTGCTCCCACTTGGCTCTTGATGTCATCGCCTGCAACTGGCAACCCCTTTTCTTCAAATTTTTTGGCCCACCAGAAATCTGAAGCAATAAACTCGGGCATGCAGTTGACAAAAGCGCAGCCTGCGTCTAACGCTGCTTGAGCATAAAACCGTGTAGCCTCCTTGCTTCCAACAGGCAGGTAGTTGACAAGAATTTCTGCTCTAGACTTCTTCAAAACTTCAACCACGTTGGAAGGCTTAGTTTCGTTTTCCTTGTACACGCTGAAAGTTTCCTTCATGTGTTCAGCTACGCCGTCCAAAACAGGAGCAGCCAAAACCTTCACGCCTAACCGTGGAACATTCGAAAACTTGGCGCAACAGTTCGGCTCAGTAAAAATGGCCTCAGACAAATCTTTGCCAATTTTGTTCTTATTAACCTCAAAGGCTGCGACAAACTTCACGTTTCTAACGTGATAGCCGCCAAAGCTCACGTGCATCAGCCCTGATACAGACTCGTTTTCCTTTGCATCCTTGTAGTAATGCACTCCTTGAACCAGCGCCGATGCAGAATTGCCTACGCCAACAAGCGCCACACGAATGTCAGACAAGCGTTATTCCTTCTCTAGATTGTTTAGCTTAGGTTTTACCTGTTGTCTGCTCTTTAACCTTTTCGAGAAGCAAGATAAGATTAAAAGGCAGCTGAACACACAGACACAGGAGAAAAGGTGAAGAACAACATGGACGGAAGCGAAGTAAAAGTAAAGTTCGAACCTTTCAGCGAAATCGTGATCATGGAACGAGACTCCTTCCCGACCTCAGACGACATCGCAAGGTTTGCATCAATCATCGCAGGCGGCAAAGCCGCAGGACTATATTGGGCTGAAGGTGTAGTGTTCTTATACTTCCCTATCCCAGCCTCAACGGCAGTAGTTGCTAAAGAACTGATAGAAAACAAACGCGTGTTCTGGGCATTCGTCGGACATGCTCTTATGCCGAAATATCAGCCAATCATCGAAACTAAAGAAAAAATGATAGTGCCAGTAATTGATATGTCTTCAAACCCGCTGCTCAGAAGAGTCGCGAACTGGCTGAAAGAACAAAAATAGCAGGCAAATAGCTTAGCTCTTTTTTCGTGTCAACTTGTTCAGCTCTAGAGGTTGCATCATTGAAAACGCTACGTATTAGCGGATCAGTCTTCTCTGGGAAAGCTGAAGGAGCGAAATTCGTCAGTCTCTCATGGGTCAGAGCGCAGGTCAAAGAAAAAATAGGGTTCGATCCCTACAATGGAACACTGAATCTGCGTCTCGCCAAAGAAGACTGCCTCAAACTAGATAAAGCGCTAAGATCAGCCAAACCCATCGAGATCTTGCCTGAAGCCGGTTACTATCTTGGAAAATGCTTCAAAGCACAAATAAAGAATGGTCTGCAATGCGCCGCCGTAATTCCCCAAACACCAAATTATCCGAAAAACGTCTTAGAACTTATTGCACCGTTTAACTTGCGAGAGATGCTGCATCTCAGAGATAATGACAAAGTCGAGATTGTGTTAGAATATTGACAATTCAACCTTTCTGCTTGTTTTTCAGGAAAGCTTCTACATATTCGTCAAAGCATCCATTCTTCTTCAAATAAAGACCATATCTTACAAGGGCGTTCATAGCTCTCGCCGCGTCTTCCGGCGAAGAATAAGCTGGGATTTCCAGTTTGTCAAACCTGAAGCGCGTATATAAGGCCATTTCTGTTTCTCCTATGTCGCAAGCAACGATAGGCTTGCGGTATTTGGATGAAACCTTTGCCACTCTGTCGATGAAGTCTTCTTGAAGTGCAGGCGTATGGTGCAGGCCAAGCATTATGATGCCGCAAATTTCTGGATCTTGAAAGAGGATTTCTGTGACAAGCTCAAACATTTCAGATGTGCCGGAGCCTGTTATGTCCGCGGGGTTGAGATTTGTTGCAAACTTTGGAAGACGTCCCTCTTCCTTGAGTTTCTCGAATTTACGCATGGTCTTTTCAGAAAAGCGCTTAACCGTCAAACCTTTCAATTCACATTCGTCAACAGCCATTATGCCTGGGCCGCCAGCATCTGTGATTACTCCAACATTAATTCCTGCTGCAGGAGGCTGCATTACCAGAGCTTTTCCAGCATCAAAGAACTCTTCCATGTCTTTTGCTCTCAAGATTCCTGTTTGGGCGAAAACTGCATCATAGATTCTGTCCGAACCAGCTATGGCTCCCGTGTGTGAAGCCGCAGCTCTTGCTCCAGCCTCTGATCTTCCTGATTTTATGGCTACGATAGGCTTCTTCTTGGTCACTTTTGTTGCTACTTTGATGAAATCTCTTCCGGATTTTATGTCCTCGACGTACAGCAATATAGCTCTAGTTTCGTCGTCATACAACAAGTAGTGCAGCATCTCTGTCTCGGTCACGTCGCATTTGTTGCCGAAGCTCACAAACTTGCTAATTCCAATCTGTCGTCCAGTCAAATAGTCAAGAGCTGAAACGCCGAAGGCTCCGCTTTGAGTCACTATCGCTATTTCTCCAGGTATCGGGCGTGGCGTGGCGATAACCTCATCGCCGGTCATTAGGATTTTCGTCTCGGGCAGGAACAGCATATCCACGCCTGTCCTAGTGTCAAAAACTCCGAGACAGTTAGGCCCCAGAATCCGGATTCCGGCTTTTCTTGCTATAGTCAAGACTTGATTTTCAAGTTCATGATTACCAATTTCCCCGAAACCTGAGCTTATTATGACAGTTGCCTTTACCTTCTTGGCAACAGCGTCCTTCATTATGTCTGGCACAACCTTTGCCGGGACAACGATAACAACAAGCTCGATTTCACCTTCAACATCCCTCAATGTTGGGTGGCATTCAAATCCTAGAATGGAGTCCTCATTCGGGTTAATGGGATAGATCTCTCCTTTGAAAACTCCCCGTCTCTTGTTCTCGACAAAGTTTTTGAAAATGACGTGTCCTGCCTTGTTTATCCGTTTTGTCGCTCCGACAACTGCCACTGAGCTCGGCTTGAAGTATGCGTCAAGCTGCTTAACTGAGGAGTCCATTCCGGTTTCACCTTTTTCTTCTAACAATGACTATGGGTTTATGTTTTACTGTCTCAAGCATCTCCCAAGTAACTTGAGCAAGATCTGTATCAAATTTTTCAGCCATGTCCCAGACAGTTCTGCCGGCGCCGTAACTTCTAGCACGATTAGCGACATCAGCGATCTCAAGAGCTGTTTCAACGTTCAATCGGTATCCTGCAACAGCCACAGGCGTCGCTCTTCTTCTAAGCCT
>CAZHWL010000035.1:0-9557 GCA_964536035.1 uncultured Candidatus Bathyarchaeia archaeon
TTTCTTGAGACAGCATCAAGAGCATATTCCCTGTCAAGGTCAAAAAGCTGAGCCAACACAGCTTGTTCTTGCGGTTTGCGCATTAACAGCTCGTTTGAGGTTCCGCTTGACATTATAATTGGCACTTTGAAGCCTTTGGCTATAGCTGCTTCTTTCCTCAGGCTTGCAAGGAGACGAGCTCTTGCTGGCCCTTCCAACATGAGCAACGGCCTTGTGTCTATTTCCAATGATGCTTGCGACGCTGAAGCAAGTTCAGCTTCTGCCATGTCGAAGAACCTTTGACGGAAATCTGTTGATGGGAAACTGATCAGGTCTACGCGGTGATCTTTGGCGGCCTGTCTTGCCACGTTTTTGGATTCGCAGAGTACTGCGATGATTTCGAATCTTCTTCTGAATTTGCGCAGGTTAAATGTAAGGTCATTTGGCGTTCTGGGTTTAAGGTCAATGCGTGTGGCTAAATCTAGCTTGGCTTCTTTGCAGGCGGTTTGGATTTGTTTGAGCTCTTCTTGTGTCGTGTTTGGCGGGAAGAGCAATGCTATCAGATTGTATCCAAGCTGAGCAGCTTTGTTTATGATCACTGAAACTTGTTGGGAATCGCGTATGTTTGTGGTTAGGTGTAAGTCAGCGTATTGTCTTTTCATGGGAGTAACCCGTGTTTTCTGCAGATTTCGATAACTTGTTGTGTTTCGGAGTTTTTGAAGTGTATTCTGAAGCGTATGGGGTCAATCTGGCATAGCTTCGTTTCTTCAAGGTAGGCGGACTGTTTATCAAGTCTGAGGTAGAGATTTCCTTTCTCAAGGTGAAGCTGGATCTCGTTACTGAGAAGCTCTTTGTCCAGTATGCCCAAGTTTGCAGAGATTTTTTCAAACGTTTTCTGCGCTGTGGCTTTTTCTTTTATTCGTGTTTCGTATAGCGTTATTGGGTTTCCATGGTGTCCTGCGAGGCTGGTTTTTGCGATGTTTATTGTTTCGATTAACTCGGTTGGCAGGGTATTTTGTATGGCCTTGAGAACCTTGTCTGTGTCTTCGGTTGCATGCGCAAATGCTCTCAAGTCTATGTAGGCTATTGGGAATCTAGAAGACAAGTCAAATCACAGATAAGAAATATAGAGTGCGAAGGCTTAACTTTTAGGTTTTCCCTTGGGCTTGGAGCCAGTCTTTCTGCTCTGTAACAGGGTTTTGAGTGCTGCGATGTTGTGTTCGTGGGCTGTCTTGCGTTTCGTGTCTATTGGAATCTTGAACCTGAGAGCCTCTGCTGTGTTCGTTCCTGCCTGTTTGAGTTCTTCTCGGCTGAAGCCTTTTCCCTCTCGCTGTTTGCCATTTCTCCTGAGGACTTTAGGTCTGATTTCCATCTACTGTCTTCCTCCTTGAATAAGTAACATCATAGTCGATATTATACTGCAACTCTCGGTTTAGCGATTTACGGTTTCATCCTTTTCTTCGGATACTTTTTGCTGGGCGACTTGGTACTTAGATATCTTATTTTCTTGCCTGCACTTGTTAGCCCCCTGAAAACTCGACGATGGTGCTGGTTTTCACATATCCAGTTGATAGCCGGATCAGACTTTATCACCGGATGACTAGGGTCCACAAGGATTACTTCAAACCATTTTGAACGCCCGTCTTCACCGACCCAGTAACTGTTCAGAACTTCAAGGTTTGGGAATTTTCTTGCTGCGCGTTCTTCGCCTATGAGTTTAATGCTTTTAGCCAGTTTGAACTTGTTGACGCCCATGCGTTTGGGCCTTCGTCCAGATCTTGGACGCAGTTTTCTGAATCCACCTCTTCTGACGCGGATTCTTGCCATCACATAGCCTTGCTTGGCTTTGTAACCCAGTCTTCTGGCTCTGTCTATGCGCGTAGGTTTGTCTATTCTGGTTATGGTTGACTGTCTGCGCCATTTTATCAGTCTTTCACGGGCTAGTTTATCGACGAAGGACTTTTCAGGGTTCGCCCAAGCCTCAGCAATATACTTGTAAGCCATTTTTCATTTCACTTCCATAGTTTACGGTTCACCCCAACATGGGGCACATCCCTGCGGACATGATATCCGCCAGTAGCTTGACCAATAGCGCCAAGCAGCAAAATAAACCTTTCCAGAAAACAACACAATAAACCCGCATATGAATATACTTCAACCAAGCGAAAGCTTACTCGCCAATTTTCTGCTTGGCTCCCTTGAACAGTTTCTTTGTTTCCATTTTCCACTTTTCAAAATCTCCTGTAGTCTCTGGATAGTTCCTATAGTGAGCCTTGACATTTCTCATCATGCTGACTGTAAGTCTGAGTTTGTTCAGGAATCGCACATTCTTCAGTCCTCTAAATACTCGCTTAGCCGCCTCTGTAATGTTCAAGTGTAACTCGGCGCCTAGACCAGCTTTCAGCACATCGTCTTCCGTGAGAAGCTTGTAGTTCATACCATAGTTCAAATCATCATCACTGCTTCCGATAAGCAACAGACGGAAAATATCAAGCCCAGCCTGCTTTCCACCATATGAACTCATGTACTGCTTGTTGTATGACCACAGCGCTTCTTGGCTTGGTTCACCTTTCTCCAGAGCTGCAACCACTGTCTTTCCCGCAAGATGTCCGCTGAGCATTGAGGGACCAATTCCGCCGCCATGTATGGGGTTCACCAAGCTTGCGGCATCTCCAAGAATAGCTACACCGTTTCCAACCATATTGTCTAAAGGTCTTCTTGTTGGATCATACCATGCGCCCCCATTCAACAACAGCGATCCTTCGAACAAAGGTCTAGTCAAGATATGTTCGTAGAACCGGCTTTTGGGATTGGGAAATTTGCCTCTCATGCAGATGCCCAAGCCAGCGTTCACTCTGGCTCCACTCTTCGGAAAGATCCAGGTGTAGCCACCAGGCGTCACTTTCTGGTTTAGGTAAATCTCGCAGTACTTTGACTCTTCAGATTCCTGCTTCAACTGGCGGATCTCGCGGTAGCATGCTTCAACATCCTCATTGGCCACTTCATTCTCAATTCCAAACTCATCTGGAAGCTTCTTACGAACAACACCCATAAAACCGCTGGCATCAAGGACGACTTTGCTTTCAAGCTTGAAGTTCTCGCCAGTCTTCGAGCTTTTAGCGACTATGCCACGTACATAGTCCTTCTCAAACATCGGCTCTAGACACTGCGTCAAATCAAGAAGCTCTGCATCACAGTCCAATGCCTTGTTAAGTAGCCACTGCCCAAAAAATCGCCTGTTTAGAATGTAACCTACAAAATCTTCATGAGCAATAGTAAAAACTGTCTCGCAATTTGGCGAATAAATCCTGATGCCTTCAATCCTCTTCTCCAATTCACCACCTTGAGGCTTCTCCAAGCCCAGTTCCTTAAGATGATGTTCGCCCAAGGCATCTCCGCAAATCTTCTCACCAATTGCTTCTCGACGTTTGGCTTCAACTATGCAAACCTTCAGTCCAGCTTCAGCAGTTGTCTTAGCCGCCAGACAGCCAGCTGTTCCAGCTCCTACGATCACAACATCATATTTCATGTTGGTTTTCACCTTGAAACGCATGCGATATATTTTCTACACTCTGTTGTACAAGTAAACCCTTATAAATCATAAAGTAACCCGCACTACACCAGGTGTAAACCAACGGATCAAAAACTAACCCTTGTCAGCGAGCTACGCAAACTAGTCGAATCACGCTTGGAACGAACGTTGAAGGGAATAGAAGAAACTCTTCAATGCATTATCGAAAAACAAGAGATAAGCCTTGAAGACCTCAAGCAGGACATTCAGAGCCTAGAAGAAAGCTTTACCCTGCTCAGCCAAAAATGGAGCCTAGAGATACTCTACACCCTCTTTTTGAAAAACACAATAAACTTCAGCCAGATGAAGAAAACACTTGGAGTGAACTCCCGCACCCTCTCAAACAAACTCAAAAGCCTCAAACAATACGACTACATCGAAAGAACTGTCAAAACAGAACCACCTCTGAGAGTAGAATACAAGCTAACGGCAAAAGGAAAAAACATAGTGCTTCTCGCGCTACCTCTGCTCTACTACTCAAGCAGCACAGTTTCAACAGAAAAACCCAAAACCTAAAATCATCCCTGCAACCAACAACCATCTTGAGTGAACTGCAAATATGAATTACTAATTCATAATCAATTAATATATTCTGAACCAAACCATGCAACCAACAACATAAAAACAAACAAAAAAGGTGAAAAAACAAAATGATGAAAAAAACAACAATCAAAAAAGAAATCAACTACACAATCGACCTCACCAAAATAGACGGAGACGGAGCCTTCTCATGCCCTAAATGCGAAACACTCATCTCACCAGACGATGAAACAGAAGACACCTACCAAATCGTAGAAACAAAAGTCAAAGACGATGAACTCGCAGAACTAATACTCACATGCAAGAAATGTGGAAGCGCAATCAAACTCACAGGCTTCATGGCAAAACCAGAAGCCTAGCCTAGACAGCTTCCAATTTCCAAAACCTAGTCTTCTTCCCAAAGCTTCCTACCGATCGCCCAAAATACAAACCACAAGATCACACCATAAAAAACTCCATTAAACAAAGCACTCAGAAACCCCAAATACTCGCTTATCCAAGACTTCGCAAGACCAGTGAAGATGTTGCCTGGAAACATTGGGACAGGGATCAAGAAAGACGCAACTGCAAAAAGGGCAAAGAATACCAATAAAATAGGCTTCCCTTTCACCACGCACACCCCACTTGATTTGACATCTCGCACCCTCTGAAGGCTAAAACGAAACGACTCTCAAACTCTAATAAGCCTTATTGTTTACTAGTCCAACAAAGATACACTTCTAGAATATCGGCGAAACCGGAAAGATGCAAAGCACAAAGATCGCTACTAGGCCCAATGTGGCAAGCTTTCTACTTGTAGACAGCGGCGAAACATCATCCAATGGTCCAGGGTGCTTGTACAAAGACATGAAAAGAACCAAGATTCCCATAGGATAGAAGCCTACGAGGAACAGGTAAAGAATTGACACGGCAGATAAGCCAAGCCTTACCTTTTCACCTGCCAACGATCTCGCCACGTGACCACCATCAAGCATAGCCGCAGGCAACAAGTTAAGCATTGTAACAACGATTCCTACCCAACCAGCAAACGCAACAGGATGCAACAACAAATCCTCACCAACCCCAGACATAGGCATCACGCCCAGTCCCTGCAAAAACGGCATCAACAAAAACCAAAGCAAGGGCGTTTGAATATAATTCGTGCCTGGAACAGTGGGTGTAGGAATAACTAACGTCAAACCCACAATGCTTACGATCACAGCTATTACAAAGCCTGAGATTGGCCCATCTGCGCCCACATCAAACAACGCGTCCTTGTTGGGAGGAAGAGACTTTTGCATAATCACTGCGCCGAATGTTCCGAAAGGCGGCGGCCCAGGAATAAAATACGGTGGAGTGGCAGCCATACCCTTCTTGTTAGCAGTTAGTTTGTGACCCATTTCATGTGTACCCAACACGGCCAACATAGTTACCGTAAATGATGCTCCACCAAGAAACGGATCTATAACGCTGGGAGAAAGCATATAGCCCGTTACAAAAGTAGTGACAATTGTTGCGAAGAATAAGACCCAATTCACCAAGACGTTGCTAGGCTTTACAGCAGGCTTCGAAATGACTTTAAGAACTAGCCGACCATCCATTTTGCGCAGAATAGCAATGAGACTCATCGGTTCCAATGCTTTGAGAACTCGCAGAAACGGCTCCTTTGTCTCTTGAGGTTGTTTTAGATAGTATGTGGGAACCGCATGCTCAATCAGGGATTCTTCTACTTGGAACTCGGCTGATACTGTCGCAGTCACTTTTTCAAAGTCGCTCTGAGGAAAGATAGGCAACTCGTCCGCTGCTGTTGGTCCACTCATAACGCTTTATCCTTTCATTTTGATTTGCAATAGAAGCACAGGAGATACAAAAGGCTATTGGAATTTTGCTGTTCTTGTTCGAATTCCGAGTCGCTAAAAATCGTTTAATAAGCGTTCAAAGACAAGCCTAGCACAGGTCAGGGCAGACGTGAATATAGCGAACCAAGATGCCGATCGAGAAGTCGACCGCTCGCTATGAACACGCTTGGAAGGAGACAGACGTTTGAAGATCGGAATACTTTATAGTCACCTGAAAGAACTGGGCGGAGCCGAAAGAGTAATCTTGAAGCAAGTGGACATGTTCCGGAAACAGGGACATGAGGCTGACTGCTATTTTGCATACGTTGATAAAAACCTCCGCAAAGAATCAGCCAACCCTCACTGCTACACAAAAAGCTACTTTAACTCACTGATCCCAAACAATCCACTGACAAGAATAATACTTTCAATACCGTTAGCGCCATTAACCCTGTCCGCCATTGCTGATGAAGAAGTCTTGATTTGCCATGGATATGGACCGGCACCATGGATAGGCTATCTCAACAAGAAAATTAGAGGAACAAGCTATATCAGCTACATACATTCGCCGCCACGATTTCTCTACCTGAATCCGGCAGAGAGGGCATTGTGGAGATTCAATGACGTGCGTGAAACGATTTTCAAACTCAGCAGAATCACAGGCCCAGCCCTCAAAGAAATAGACTACCACAGCGTAGTCAACTCGGACATAGTCCTAGCGAACAGTCATTTCACAGCCAAAAGAATTCGCAATATATATGGAATAGATGCTGGCGTCTGCTATCCACCTGTTGATATTGAAACATTTAACATCCTCGAAGAACCAGTGATCAAGGAGCTCAGAAAAAGCTTCGGCTGGCCTCTCATTTTGTCAACAGGAAGAATAGTGGCGGTAAAACGGTGGGAATGGCTTATGGAAATTATGAGTTATATTGCCAGGGACTTCCCATCAGCTATGCTTGCCATCACAGGCGAGATTTCGAAAGAGAACAACAAATATATAAACAAACTTCTGAAGACGGCCAAAAAACTGAATATAGAGAAAAACATCAAGTTTTTGGGGTTCAAATCCCAACATGAACTCGTAGAACTTTATAATGTTGCAGATGCTTACGTTTATTCTGTTCCAAGAGAAGACTTCGGACTCGGTCCAGTTGAAGCCATGGCCTGTGGAACCCCTTCAGTTGTATGGAATGACGGCGGTGGACCGTGCGAGACCGTGATTGACGGCAGAACAGGATTCAAGGCAGAACCATATGATACCGAAGATTTTGCAGAGAAAACAATGAAAACAGTGGAAATTGACAGGGAAGAAATTGCCTGCAAGACACGCGTCTTTGTTGAAGAGAATTTCTCTAGTGAAAAACACATGAAGATTCTGGAAGAGACGATCCGGAAATTGAGATGATGCTCAAAGAAAAGGACGTACAGAAGCAACAAGGATCACTCTCCCATACAGAACTGGCACAATCAAGAGAGAAGAAGCAATCCCTTAGAGTCTTGGCGATTTTCTTTCACCCATCTACAGCGGTAACCGCGATGGGTGGAGCAGAAAGAAGATTCGTCAGAACACTGCAGTTCATCTGCAAACGAAAAAACATCGAGTTCACAGTTCTGGAATCAAGCCCCAGTCTTCTGACAAATACAGATATCACTTGTCAAAAACATACGCTATCGACAAATTTCCATGGAAAAGGATGGCTAAGCACATATTTAGGATGGATTCTTTGGACAGTAAAAGCATCTGTCAGAGGCATCTCCCTTGCCCGTCGTTCAAGACCTAACGCTATCTTTGTGCCAAACAATACACTGCCAAATCTAACTTCAGGCTACTTTGTCAGTCTAACCTTGAGGCTACCACTGTATGTTGTCACCCATCACATTGACGCTCCGCCAGTCAAAGCTTTTGGCGAGCAAAAATCTTCAATCTATCAATGCTACAGGAGCATAAGATACAGCATATCAATTGCACTGGCAAAAACCTTTGCTTATCACGTAACGCTTTCATTTTTGAACAAAGCAAAGGGAATAATAACTGTCTCAAACTTCACTGCTAGTGCATTAAGAATGAACAATGTTTCCAAGCCTAAAATTATCGTCAGCGGAAATGCAGTTGACTTTGAAAGCATCACAAACGCCACTGACGACGTTAGCAAGATATATGATGGCATCTTTGTCGGCAGAATAGCCAAAGAAAAGGGGATCTTCGATTTGCTGGAAGTGTGGAGAGAAATCGCTAAAGTCAGAAAACGTGCAAAGCTTCTACTTGCAGGAAGTGGCTTGGAACTCCAGCAGATTAGAGAAGAGATTACTAAAACAGGGTTAAAGGATAAAGCTCTTCTCCATGGACCATGCACAGATCAAGAACTGTACAAGTTGCTATCATCCAGCAGAGTCTTCATCTTTCCAAGTCTTTTTGAAGGCTGGGGAATAGCCGTTGCCGAAGCCTTAGCATGTGGCTTGCCAGTGGTAGCCTATGATATTCCAGCGTTAAGAGAAATCTTCGGGAGCTGCAAAAGCGTATTCCTTGTTCCAGCAAGAAATTCAGAAAGCATGGCCTCAACTGTTCTGGACATTCTTGACATAAGCGAAAAAGATAGATGTGAACTTGGGCGCTTTTCGAAAGAATACGCAAAGCAGTTCAGTTGGCAGAAAATCGCTGAAAAAGACCTAGAAATACTACCAGATTATTGATAAGGTTCATTCGCTTTGCTTTTTGATAGCAACTGGGATTGCTTTATAAAAAAAGAGAGAAAGGATGGGAAAAGATTTCGCGTTTACGGGTCGTGTGGTGTTTTCTCGCTTATCGTTCCCAAGCGTTCGAGTATCGTGACCATCGGGTTATGCGAGTCATAGCTGTAGTTTGGTGGTTCGGGGTTTGTGCGTTCTCCTGATTGGTTGTAGTCTATTCTGACTATCAGTGTTGTCACTCCGCGGTTTTCTGTCTGCAGGTAGTATATTCCGTATTCATGGAACCACTTGCATGTGTAGTAGGTGTCGTCGCCGCTCCAGCCGTGGATCAGGAATCCAACTGTTCCGTTGATATCCTTGTAGGTGGTGATCACGCCTATTCCAGTGTTTGTGGATCCTGATTGGAATTGGCCGTTGCTGTAGTAGCGTTGTCCAAGATAGTTGCTGACTCTGGTGTCGTTCCAGCATGTCGTTGCGAAGATCACGTCGCTCAGTAACATGCCGGGCATGCCTCCGTATATCTGTATGGCTTGAGAGTATTCGTTGAAGTATTCGCTCATCAAGTTAGCTGATGGACCTGCGACTGTGATTATGTTCGAACTTGATACTGGATACCTTGTGCACCAGTCGTCAACGAGGTGGAGTCTGCCGATGCTATCGTAGATGTTGGTCCATGCTGGTCCTGAGGGTCGCCAAGTTGTGTAAGTCCTGTTCGCAAGCAGAATTGGTACGTTGGTGCCCCACATGTCTTTCATGTCAAGGCCTCCGTTGCCGATTTCCACTTGCTTGTTCTTGAAGGCAGCTGAAACCAGCGCGGCACCAATTGAGTCAATTGTACGCGAATGGTTGCCTACAACTACCCATTCGTAGCGTCCCATTATCTCTTTTCTTAGTGACGCTGCCGTAATAGTGTAGTTGGCTATTGCTACGTAGGCACTACCAGTGTAGTTCAGAGTGTG
>CAZHWL010000036.1:0-9034 GCA_964536035.1 uncultured Candidatus Bathyarchaeia archaeon
TACACGCATGGTGACTAGATGATGAAAATGAGGAAAATCCCTGCGACAACGACAACCGAGCCAACAAGGTTTCTCGCAGTAATCTTCTCATGGAGCAAAACAACCCCTGCCAATGTCGAAAACAGGGGGGTCGTTGACGAAATAGGGATGGCTCGAGACGCCATAGTTTCAGTGAAGCTGAAAGTCAGAAAGAACCAGCCTAACCCGAGCGCTACAAACCCTCCTACAATCAAAATCGCTACAGTTTTTCTACTAACTTTCAGAAAACCATGGGTTCTGTCAATAATCGGAGAGAGTACAAGCAGCAATAGCCCGATCGCTGAAGCTCTCATAACATTTACAACTAACGCTTGATCCAAACTGGGCGTTTCCTCTACAACCAAATCCATCATGGAAATGCTGATAGACCAAAACAATGCTGTTGCCAACGCCGCGACGATGCCTCTGACCAGAATCTGTCTCTTAACTGGGGCGGTTCCTTCTTTCTCATGACTCAAAAGCCAAATTCCGACGACTATTGCAATAGTGCCAAGCATGATGCCTAGCGTGATGTCTTCTCCTGCAAACACAACTGTCCACATTAGACCAAAAAGCGGGTACGTGCATGTTATCGGAACAGCACGCGCCATGCCCACAAGCTTCAAGCTCAGCATGTAAGATGTGTCGCCTAAACCTAAGCCTATTATGCCGCTTACCGCTGCTAGAACAGCGACGTTTGCAGGCAAGTTTATGATAACACCGAACTTGCCTATGGTGATAAGGAAAATGAGCAAAATCGCGCTTGTGCATGAAAGCCTGATTATGTTAGCTGAGATCGGCTTCGTCTGTTGTAATGCTTTGCGGTAAAGAATGGCTGAAAATGTCCAGCTTATAGCAGCGCCTAAGGCAGCAAGTTCACCAATCATCTTTTCACGCAGGTTTCTGCCAGAGGAATCTGTTTGAAGGTGTTAAATATCTAACGCTTGAATTATGAAAGAACGTGATGGGCATGCAGATCCAAGTGAACTGGGACAGCGAAGTCAAAAAGAAGTTCCCAGAACTGTCCATATGCATAGGCACAATCAACAACGTGCACAATGAAAGAGAAAACGAGCAAATCAAACAGCTCAGACAAACCGTATACAGTGAAGTCAGAGCCAAATATAATATCGAAACCCTCAAAGATGATCCAACCGTGCGCTCTTACCGAGGCTTCTATTGGAAGCTGGACATAGATCCCACCAAGACAAGACCTGCAGGCGAAGCATTACTCAGAAGGGTATTGCATGGAGAAGAGCTTCCGCATATATCCACAGTCGTGGACGCTTACAATCTTGCTTCAATGAAAACGATAGTACCAATCAGCGGCTTTGATGTGGATCGGTTGAGCTTGCCTTTTCAAGTGAGATTTGCAAAGAATGGTGAAGTCTTTACAGGAATAGGAATGACCAAACCCATGATCTTAACGGATAAGATTCTGGTATTGGCAGACGAAAAGCAGGCTCTGTGCATCTATCCCTACCGCGACTGCGACAGCACAAAGATCACGTTGCAGACAAAGAACGCGATGATAGTCGGTTATGGAACACCTGCAATCACTGAACAACAGTTGAAAGAAGCAGTGAAAACAACGCTTGACTACATCAAGCAAGTCTCAGGCGGGGAAGTTGAGGCGGCACAAAGTTTTTAGCTGATCAAGTTAACTGACTGTGGTGTCTAAATGGCTTTCCGAGCAAAAATAGAACAGACAGCCAAACAGAGACAATCAAGCATTATTTTGGCTTTGGACTTCCCTTTTGAAAATCCTGAAAACCGAAACAGTCTATTCAAAAAGGCAGAACAAATTTTGAACGCTGCTCACCCGTATCTGTGTACAGTTAAATTTAACCATCATCTGGTTCTTCCTTTAGGTGTGTTTGACGGAGTCCAGAAGCTCGTAAATCAGGTTCACGATCATGGCTTGTTGGCGATAATGGATTGCAAGGCGAATGACATAGGTGCTACGAATGAAGCCATCGCTGAATACTATTATGCGGCTGGTTTTGACGCTTTAATCGCTAACCCATTCATAGGTTGGGAAGAAGGTCTCAAACCAATATTCAACGTAGCCCGTAAACAGCAGCGGGGCGTAATTCTTCTCACTTACATGAGCCACAAAGGTGCCTATGAAGGCTATGGGCAGACCATAATTGATGCTGAAACAGGAAAACAGACACCTCAATACGTCTCATTCGCCAAGAAAGCCTTGAAGTATAACGCTGACGGTGTTGTTGTAGGCGCCACCTACCCAGAAAAGATAAGAGAAGTACATGAAATATTGGGCGATAAGGTTTCGATCTTTTCGCCAGGGATCGGCGCGCAAGGAGGAGAAATAACCGCGGCTTTGAAGGCTGGTGCTCGTTATCTCATTGTTGGAAGAGCTATTGTTCAGGCTGAAGATCCGGCGGTTGTTGCCAAAGAGGTCAGAGACCTAGCAAGACTCTAGCGAGCTGTCTATCTTCCTTTTCTTTCCCAGAGTTCTTTCTTCAACAAGTCTCTGACTGAGGATCTGATTGCTGAGCTTCTGCTCGGGTACATGTTTGCTCTCACTAGCTCGTCTAATCCCTCTAGATAAGCTTCAGGAAGTAGAACGGTTACCAGTTTCATGTCTCTTCTGTTCCCCTACCATATCAAGCATATAACCTGCAGCAAATATAAAATTTGAGCCAGAACTCGAACTTTGCTAGACTTCCTGTTTTAAGTTGCGTATGTCTTTGAACGTGTTTGTGAAAGTCTTGTAGACATCCTCAGCGTAGACTGTGCGACGTCTAATCCCCATTTGAACTGTGCCGGCGGCCACAAAGGCGGCTCCTACAATGTCGCTTATTGTCGGGTCAGGGAAAGCAATCAGGGCTAAGCCGATTTTTATCAGCCATGAGTTGTTTTTGCTTCGCCAAAGTTTCTTTGATGCTTTTACTGTGTCGGCTGTGCCGTTCAGAGCATTGGCTACGTCAGCGTAGCAGTCGCTGAGTTCTTTAGCTACAGTGGTCATTGTTTTGATTTCTTCAGTCTTCACAGTGCATGCACGTTCTTTTCAATAGTATACGATCGTGATGATAGAAAAGCTTTCAATGCTTAAGTGGTTTCAAAAGAATGGTTTCCTCTGTTAGAGAATAACTGTTTTTTTAAAGATAATTGGAAATTCGCTGCCCAATTGATGGTGCTTTTTGTTCTCAATGATTGAAATGTTGTAGCCGTTTCGAAGCATTTTGCTCAAGCTTCTTGTAAGTGATCTTTTCTGCTTTTTCGGGTTCTGGTTTGTGGCAAATCATAAATTGTGAAACATGACAATAAGTCAATCAGAATAGGCGGGTGAATGTTTTGGAAGTGTTTGACCCGAAAAAGTTCGTTGAAGCCGAGATAGAGCGGACAAGACGAAGCATAGGCAGCGAGAAGGCCCTTGTGGCTGTTTCAGGTGGAGTTGACAGCACAACCTGCGCGGTTCTCACACACAAGGCACTAGGAGAGAACCTTGTTTGCGTCATTTTGGACGACGCTTTCATGCGAGAAGGCGAGCCCGAGTACATAGCGTCAATGCTTTTAAAATCACCTTTCAATGTATCCATGAAGATAGTTAACGTGCGCGAGCGTTTCATGCAAGCCATGAAAGGCCTGCGTGATGCTGAAGAGAAGCGCAAGATGTTTCGTGAAACTTTCTATCAGGTCTTAGGTGAGACTGCCAAGAAGGAAGGTTGCAAGATCCTTGTTCAGGGCACGATTCGCGCAGACATAATGGAGACGGTGGGCGGCGTGAAGACGCAGCATAACGTGTTGGAACCGATGGGCATAAACCCCATGGAGCGTTTCGGCTTCAAAGTTGTCGAACCACTGATCACGCTGATGAAGGAACAGGTGAGAATGGTCGCCAGACATCTTGGGCTTCCGCAGGAATTTTCTGAGCGTCAACCCTTCCCGGGACCCGGCTTGTCAGTGCGTGTGGTCGGTGAGATACGACCGGACAAGTTGGAAACGGTGAGAACAGCTACAGCGATTGCTGAGAGTGAACTAGTACAGTACAAACCTGGACAGTATTTTGCGGTTATAATGGACAATGACGAAGTGCAGCAGCAGGCTGAGACTCTGCACATTCAGGAATCAGTGGCGCGGTTGCTAAACGTGCCGGCAAGAAACGTGCGCATCCGAATCTTCAGAGACAGAGCCACAGGCGTAAAAGGCGGCGAAAGACGCTATGGCAAAGTCGTCGGCGTGACCGTTGAAACAGCAAATGGGCTGGTTCATCAGTCAGCCATCCAGAACCTTGTCATGCTTCAAGCAACAATAACTACCAAGATGCCTGAAGTTGCTCGAATCTTCTACGCGATCAAGGACCTGCCTGAGAAGAAACCGTACGTGCTCGGCATCAGAGCAGTTCAGACCAAAGATTTTCTCACTGCACAAGTTTCGGACATACCTTGGACAATGCTGGACGCGATTGCAGAAGAAACGGTTAAACAATGTTCCAACGTGTCAACGGTGTACTATGACGTGACTCCGAAGCCGCCGGCAACGATAGAAATGGAGTAGGTAGCCTCTATCAAGAAAGCCTTAAGAATGCTTTACGCTTCTACACTGTTGATCAAGTTATGTTTCGCGTCAGAGTGAACAAAATCGAATCCATTCGAGACTTAGACGGTAACCTTGGAAAACGCATAGAACTGCTAGAGGAAAGGGAGATTCCACGTTTTGCAGTCAGACCGCAGACAGAAGAAGCACAGGTAGTGCAGGACGTTCTTCAGGCTTTACAGCAGCAGATGCCAATGTTCCAGCCAAGAACACAACTTGCGATTCCAAAGATCATCCTATTCCTAACCGAGCAAGAATACGAGAGCATGGGCATCGAGTTCGACGTTAACCAGATCTACGACATCACTCTTGAAAACCAGTCAATAAGATTTATGAAAACTGGATAATTTCTTTTCTAACGTGCTTTAACGCTGAATGCTTCGGATGGAAAGACAGCACGAACATCATGTTCCTCAACATAGTATAGATTTCCTGAGTATCAGCCGGATTGCCGTTGTCACAGTAGATGGGTATGGGCTCCTCGTCACCGTTCTTGTAGTAAACGTAGATGGGCGTGAACCGTTTGCGAAACCTCTTCACTTCCAAACTCACATTCAGCAGTTTTGCTATTTTCTCTGCTGCGGTGCTTACAGGTTTTAATCGGCTTTCATGTGGTGCAAAGCTTGAAGCATAAACCAATAATTTTCCGTCTTGGCCGTTGAGCATAACATTCCACCAGTAAACAGCGCGGCGAAAGATGCTTTTAACAGAAACGCAGAAACGACAAGCGTGCATAGTGGAGAGAGATAGGTTAAAGTGAACAGGCTACAGCCTCAATATTTGCGAATGAGGTAAATTTCGTGAAGATAAGAGTTCATGTGTTTGTAACTGGTCTAGTTCAAGGCATATTCTTTAGGTCGAAAACGAGTGCGGAAGCCAGAAGACAAGGTGTGACGGGGTGGGTTCGCAATCTGTTTGATGGTAGGGTTGAGGCTGTTTTTGAAGGAGAAGAGGACTCGGTGAAGCGCCTCTTAGGCTTCTGCAGAACTGGGCCAGCAGGAGCTAGAGTCGCAAAGGTTGATGTTGTGTGGGAAACCTATACTGGCGAGTTTGACAGTTTCGAAATAAAGTATTAGGCTAGTCTCCGCTTGCTATGCGTTTTTCTTGGGGACTCTGAAGTGTGAAGCTTTCCCGGCGCTCACGTATTCTCCGCCCATGCCGCGCACGGCAGAAGCGATTTTCGCAAAGTTTTCTGAACCCAAGAACTGTCTGGGCTTGATAATTACGTAATCGTCTTTTTCTTCAAAGTTTAACATGCTCTCCAAGTCTTCTGGAAACGTCATCTTGATGTCCTCTATTGCTTTTGATTTCTCAGCAGGACGTGGCAGTAAAGGTGCCGATGGAAGTGGCGTCGGCGGCGGAGCAGCCAGCGGCTGCGTGATCTTTGAAACCGCTATTGACTTCAGTGAAGCAGAAACCTGCCTCAAATCCTCCATCATGCCATTCAATATGACGACGAGTTCATCAACTCGCCTTGTCAAATTCTCAATTTTCTCTTTCTCTTCGCTCATGAACCTTTCTCTCCCTTTTCGCAGGCTTTCTTATTGCTTAACGCATTTATTAATTGTTTCTAACCATTCCTACGCTAGGTGAAATAGACAGCGGCAGTTATACATGATCGAAGTTGATGGAAGTCAGAAGAGCGGAAGCGGCACAATACTTAGATTATCCGTGTCTCTGGCTGCTGTAGTAGGAGAACCACTTCATATTTTTAATATTAGACAGAGTCGCCCTCAGCCGGGTTTGAAACCGCAGCATCTTGAAGCAGTGTTAACAGCGGCTAAACTCTGTGACGCCGAATTGAAAGGTGCAGTGCTTGGTTCACGCGAAATCTGGTTCACACCTAGAAAAGTGAAGAGCGGAAGGTTCGAAGCTGAGATCGGTACGGCTGGTAGCATTCCAATGCTGCTTATGACCGTTCTGCCAATCTGCGCGTTTGCTGAAAACAGCATAGAATTGCATGTTTCCAAGGGCGGAACTGATGTTTCACACTCGCCAACAATCAATTACCTGCGCTTCGTGCTCTTGCCAATGCTGAAACACATGGAATTGGACGCTTCACTTGTCGTTCACAAGTATGGTTATTACCCAAAAGGCATGGGAGAAACAACGCTGACCGTGCAGCCCTGTCAATCCTTGAGAGCCTTAAACTTGGAAAATTTTGGCAACATGAGAACAATGAAAGGCGTCTCGACATGCACTTTCTTGGAAGATAGAAAAGTTGCTGAACGCCAAGCCAAAACAGCAAACGAATATCTGAAGACAAAAGGTCTAGCCGCAAACATTCAGGTCGTGAACGACAGATCCAATCCACTGCAAAAAGGCAGCTCCATCACTCTGTGGGCAGAAACAGACACCGACACAATAATAGGAGCTGACGCCATAGGCGAACTAAAAAAGCCAAGTGAAGCAGTCGGCAGAGAAGCAGCTGAAAAACTCCACACTGAAATCGTGGCTAAACCCACAGTTGACGTTCACTTAGCCGACATGCTTATTCCCTACATTGCTTTAGCAAGGGGAAACCCTGTCTTTTTGGCTCGCGAGGTTACAGAGCACTTGGAAACCAACATTTGGCTTGCCGAAAAGATGTTAGATGTCCGTTTCAAAGTCGAGAAAATAGGCCGTTCTTACAGGATTGAGAAGCTCGGTTGAGTATCATTGATTTCTCAGTATGCTTGATTTTTCGTCTCAATTTGGGCTCACAAGCAACTTCTGAAGATGAACCTGTGCTCAGCAAAAGATAACAAATAAACCATATTCTATACATTAATTCAATATGGGAAAAGAAAGTGCAGTGATTCGATGGTGAGGCAATCGCTAGGAATCAGGACACAAAAGATCAATGGTGAGCCAATCATAAGAATAGCCAATCAACTGGAAATAATTGACAGAGACTTGGAAATCCATAAAGACGAAGACTTCATCTATGTCCCAGTCACTCGCCAGCCGACTAATGCCGAGCTAGACATATTTCAAGAACAAGCAGCAAACATTGAGGTTTCTACGTATGCTTTCAAAGAAAGAACGAAGCATTCGGTGACGCTTGCTGAGTTGCTTCGGGACAGATTGCCTCCGCATTTGCTAACCGCTCTGCCTCATTCAGCCGACATCGTAGGAGACATAGCCGTCATCGAAATCCCACAAGAACTTGAATCGCACAAGGCTCTCATCGGCGAAGCCGTTCTCAAAGCATACAAAAACGTGAAGACTGTGCTTGCCAAGGCTGGCGCTGTCAGTGGGGTCTACAGGCTTAGAGAGTTCGAAGTTATTGCTGGGGAAAACAGGACAGAAACCCTTCATAAGGAATACGAGTGTCAATACTACGTGGATGTGGCGAAGGCCTACTTTTCACCACGACTATCGTATGAGCATAACCGTGTTGCGTCTCTAGTCAAAGAAGATGAAACAGTTGTGGACCTGTTCGCTGGCGTCGGCCCATTTGCTGTACTGATCGGAAAAACTCACAAGACCATCAAAGTCTACGCTGTTGACGTGAACCCCGACGCTGTCAAATTTCTGAAGAGAAATACTCGACTAAACAGAGTCGAAAACAAAGTATATCCGATCTTGGGAGATGCGCGACAGATTGTTGAACAGCGGCTTTCTGGTGTGGCGGATCGCGTGATAATGAACTTGCCTGAAAAAGCCATAGAATTCATGGATGTAGCTTGCAAAGCCCTGAAACCAGAAGGCGGAGTGATACATTTCTACGGTTTTGTCGATGCCTCTAACTCGGTGGAGAATCTACAAACGCAGTTTGAGAAGACTGTTGAAAAACATGATAGAGAAGTTGTAAGTGTTTCTTTAAAATTGGTTCGGGCGACGGCTCCGTATGAATGGCAAGCGGTAATAGATGCGAAAGTCATCTAGCTTTTCGCGGTCAACGTGATTTTCACTTTTTGGTTAGGATTCTTCAACTTGTCCACCAGTTTTTTTGACAGGTCATAAGAGGCTTTGTCTGCTCTGATTGCCAAAGTTCTGTTGCTGATGTAGTCGCTTTTTCTCACCACAATTTCTGTTGGATGTGTTAGGCCTAGATGGCTACTTCCTGAAGCCTTAATCTCTTCAACCATTCCTCCAGCTTCTATCCTAATTGTCAGTGTCGCGTTTTTTACTCGAAGTGTCTCTTTGAATTTTGAGCTTAGGTCAGCTAGGCTTTTGTTCGCTGCTATGGCTATGATGCAGTCGCCGTTCTTTGTCAAGTGTTTGTCTTTGGTTATTTCAAGCGTCGTTGTGTGTGTTGCTTGAATGTTTTCGTGTCCATAGGCGGTGATGGTTTCTGTTTCTTCTGGCAAACTATTCGAGTACCTCTATTGCATCAACTTTTCCGTCACTGTCCAAATCGAATCCTTGAATGACGGTTGCGAACGTGTCTTCGCCGTGAAAATTCTTCAGAGCTTTCTTCCAGAAGCTGGTCAAAGCTAGGACGCAGGCTTTTGTGCCTACGGCCTTG
>CAZHWL010000037.1:0-8733 GCA_964536035.1 uncultured Candidatus Bathyarchaeia archaeon
CTCATGGAATCCGCAGCGGAAAAGACTATCCGGAAAGCATTTCCTATGTTTGTTCAGTTCAAGGCGGAGACCACACCTCAACCGCTGGACTGCCACTTGATGGGCCAGGAAGCGAGCTCTGGGAGATCTTCAACGATTCAGGGGTCTACTGCAATTTCAACAGCTTCGGAATCCCCCGCAAAGTCAAGTTTAACATGTACAAAGCAGTCACAGGACTTGACTTGACACCAGAAGAATGGGTGAAAACCAAAGCAAGAAGAGTGTTACAACTGCAAAGAGCCATGCTCCTGTTAGGCGGACCCGATCTAAAATGGTACCCAAAGAAAGATGACGCAAACCCACCCCGATTCTACGAACCACTACCATCAGGACCATGTAAAGGAAAAACAACTGACGAATCCAAAGTCGAAGAAGACAAAAAGAAATATTATGAAGAAGCAGGCTGGAGCAAAGACGGCATACCTAGATCAGAAACACTCAAGAAATTTGGGCTAGAAGATGTTGATAAGGCTCTGAAGAAAATACGCAGTTAGAACCAGAACATCAAGGACATGTCAGCTTTATGATTGACCAGTTGAAGTGGTTCTGTTAACTCTTAGGAACTAAAGAGGATTTCGGAAGGTTTGTTAACTATAGGGGCTTCTTCCATAATGAGCGTGCTATGTTAACTTGTAGGCTATGTCTTTGCTTATTATGTGCCCATGTAAGTTGGCCATCTGCCTGAATTGTCTTTCATCTAATCTATTATCATCGTAAATGCATAGCCCGCACGATTTAAGAGTGAATTTTCTCCCAAGCATTCTTTCATATGCTAATAGTTCTCTGGTTTTTGCATAGTCAAAGAAAACATCCATTTCCCCTGCACCGCGCAGTCCTAGGAATTTGGCTTTTTGTTTGGCTTTGAGGAGCTTAGTCCAATTTGATATAATGGTTTGGGCATGGGCTTTACCTTTGTTTATATACCATTCTTCTGCTGACATGATGATTAGCGCTTCTTCGTCAATGCGCTTAGCACTTATCCCGTATCGTTGTATTTCATGAACATATGAATCGAGTTTCTGTTCTCTTGCAAAAAAAACAGCGGCTTCGCCGTTTGCCAAACCTGCCCTCAGATAGGAGAAACATGTGTCTTTCTTATTGGTTTCCGAATTGCATGAGAAAAAAGCGTGGTCTCCAAGAACAAGACTTTGGACGTATCTGATTGGAGAGTTTACAAGGTCTTGTGTGGTTCTCGCGAGTGTGAGGGAAATGTCATCTAACAGACCTGCGGCTAGAAGTCCCTTGTCCGTGAGGCTGTATTCATCAGAAAATTTCTGTTCGATTAGACCTTTCAATGCTCTTAAATGAAATCCAAGTTCACCATGATTTTTGCTGTTGACAAGTTTCAGCAAGTCATTAAATGATAAAGACCCCTCTTCCTCTAAGCATTTTATGACACGCCTCCTTATAGAATGTGACAGTATTTTGAGAAGCTTTGAGGTTGAATTCATCGATATCTCTGCTCGTATCAGACAGGAAATCAATTGGAAGAAAGCTCCTAATATCAGTTTGGTGAAGCGAACTTCACCTATAGCGCATGCCAAAAAACCCTTCCAGTTAACATGGACAGGCTTTAATCATTCAAGTCCCTAAGAGTTAACGGAACCCTATCAAACATGCCCTTGATTTAAAGCGCCTCTGGTTAACATGGACAAGTTTTTATCATACAAGCGCCGAAGAGTTAACAGAACCGTTGAAGTTAATGCTTAAATAATAAGGTTTTATACCTTATACGTAATTTGCATCAGTGGAAGTGAACAGGTTTGAGCGAACAGAAAAAGTGGGCTGACAAACTTGGCTCTGAATGCGGTTTAAGTTCAGCATTTCTGAAATCTGCCTTAGAAGAATTGAGCGAAAGCTGCCACGGCGACTCAAGAACTGCAAAAGAAGTTCTTGAAGAACTCACATTGAGCTGCCACATGGACGAACAAGAACTGAAAAAATTCATAAGCGAAGTTGCCAAAAGCTGTCCTCTCGACGAGAAGAGACTGAAAGAAGAAGTAATCAAAGCTAAAGGCAAGAAAGAACTCGCGTTCAAAGCAGCCGGCAAAGCTGGAACCAAGGAAAGCCCAGAACGCTTCGGCGTACGATAAGCAACACAGACGCCTCTCTAATACTCATTTTCAGTTTTTTCAGACTTGCTAGATTGTCTATTAAAATACTTGAATCATTCTGTGGCTACGCAGTTTGTTGTAGAAAAGAGAGAAAAAGAGAATAAGAAAAGCTTAGATGATGTGCAGTTCTTTTCCGATCTTCTCGAATGCGCCAATTGCAAAGTCCAAGTCTTTCTGTGTTAGCGCCGCGTTCATTATAGTCCTGATACGGGCCTTGTCTCTTGCAACCATTGGAAAAACGATTGGCAAGGCGAATATGCCTTCTTCGAATAGTCTTATGCTTAGCTTCTTTGCTACGCCGCTTTCGCCTACGATGATTGGCGTGATTGGTGTTTCACTGTTGCCTATGTTGAAGCCCAAGTCCTTCATGGCTTTCTTGAAGTATCGCGTATGCTCCCACAGTGTTTTCACATGCTGTGGTTCATTTTCAAGAACGTCAATAGCGGCTATGCAGGCTGCGGCCACTGCTGGAGGATGCGATCCACTGAGCAACCATGTTCGCGACTTGTTGTAGGCGAAGCTGACCAGATCTTTCGAGCCTGAAACATGTCCGCCTACGACGCCGAATGCCTTTGAGAAAGTGCCCATTTCCACGTGAACCTTGTCGCGGTCAAGCTTGAAATGTGACACTATGCCTCTTCCGCCATCACCTAGTACACCTTCGCCATGCGCGTCGTCCACGTAGACCATTGCCCCATGTTCAGCGGCAGCTTTGGCGACTCCGTCCAAAGGAGCGATGTCACCGTCCATTGAGAAAACTCCGTCGGTTATGATCAGAATCCGCCTGTAAGGTGGGTTGTGTTTTTCTGCTTCTTCCAAGACGCGATGCAGATCGGATACGTCTGAGTGCTTGTAGACTGCTCTTTCAGCGTGTGCGAGTCTGACTCCGTCAATTATGCTTCCATGGTTCAACTCGTCACTGATCATGAGGTCTTCTTTGCCGGCAAGCTGCGGGATTAGGCCAGCGTTTGCAGCGAAGCCTGTCTGGTAGACAAGTGAACTTTCTGCATGCTTGAATTCGGCCAATCTTTTTTCCAGTTCCATATGGATGTCCATTGTTCCGGCGATGGGTCGAACTGAGCCGGAGCCTGCACCGTGAGTTTGAACTGCTTTGATTGCTGCTTCCTTCAGTTTGGGGTGGTTGCTCAGTCCTAGGTAATTGTTGGAGCAGAACATCAGAACCTTTTTGCCGTCAACGTTGCACCATGGAGTGCTTGGACCCTGCAGTACACGAAGTTTCCAGTCAATCTGGTTCTTCACTAGATCTTGATATTCATCTCGTAAGAATAATGTTGGATTTCTCGTTTTTATCATGCCTCTTTTTGGTTATTTCATCAATCTTTCTCTTAAACTATTTCCCTACGTTTTGAAGAATCATTTCGTCTAGAGTTTGCCTTCGGCAAAACGTTTTGACAGCTTCTCTATCATGTCTCTGGTCATCGATGGTAAGTCATACTTAGGCTTCCAGCCCCACTCCTTCCGGGCGGCTGTGTCGTCTAGAGACATTGGCCATGAATCAGCTATCTTTTGTCTGAAGTCGGGTTTGTAAGCGCATCTGAAATCGGGTATGTGTTTCCTTATTTCCGCTGTCAACTGGCCTGCGGAGAAGCTTATTCCTGTGACGTTATAGCTTGTTCGGCACTTGATTTTGGACGGGTCTGCTTCCATTAGGTCTACTGTTGCTTTGAGGCAGTCGGGCATGTACATCATGGGCAAAACAGTGTCCTCCCTGACGAAGCACGTGTATTTCCTGTTCTTTATCGCTTCATAAAAGATTTCCACAGCATAGTCTGTTGTCCCTCCGCCTGGCGGCGTTTCGCTACTGATTATGCCTGGATAACGAACGCTTCGGACATCCACTGCGTACTTCATGAAGTAGTAGTTGCAAAGTAGTTCTCCTGCGACTTTTGTTACTCCGTACATTGTGCCCGGAATGAGTATGGTGTCTTGCGGCGTGTTGTTGCGAGGCGCTGTTGGGCCGAAGGCAGCGATCGAGCTTGGCCAGAATATTTTAGCAAGTTTCTGTTCCCGGGCAATCTCAAGCACGTAGTATAGGCTATTCATGTTGACAGTCCAAGCAAGTTGCGGATTCTGTTCGCCTGTCGCAGATAGAAGGGCGGCCAAGTGATAAATTGTATCAACGCCATGTTTCTTCACGGCTTTCTCGATGCTTGTTTTGTCAGAAACATCGATGGATTCGTAAGGACCGCCACTGAACAATTTATCGCTTGGTTTGCGGCTGTGTCCGACGGCGACGACGTTTTCACCGCCGTACTTCTTTCTCAGCTCCAAAACCAGTTCAGAACCTATCTGTCCCGTTGCTCCTGTTACGAGAATTTTTGGTTTCTTGGATGACATTGCGTTAACCTCTCTAATGATTGAAGACGAAGTTTTGAGACAATGGATATAAGAGTTTTTGAGAACGAACCCTATTCAGAACGTTCACGGAATGATCTGGCACGTTGATCATGACTGAAATGGTTATAGGGTATCAGATTGATTTGTGAATGAGAAAACATGAAACTAGGTTTAATTGTCAACCCGATCGCAGGCATGGGTGGCAAAGTGGGCCTGAAGGGCACTGATAACGTCTTGGAAGAAGCCGTAGCAAAAGGAGCTGAACCAGTAGCCCCACGTAGAGCCACAGAGTTTCTCAAAAAGCTAAAGAACATCAATGCAAATGTCAAGATCGAACTGGTAACTTGCCCAAAGACAATGGGCGAAGAAGAAGCAAGAGAAGCAGATTTCGAATGCAAAGTCTTGCCAATGAAGATTAGCAGAGACACAAGTGCCGAAGACACGAAAACTGCTGCAAAACTCATGGCAACTGAGAAAGTCGATTTAATAGTCTTTGTCGGAGGAGACGGCACAGCAAGAGACATTTTCGACGCACTCCAAAACGCTGAGGAATTACCTGTTCTTGGCGTTCCTTCAGGAGTCAAAATGTACAGCGGCATATTCGCCGTCAACCCCCTAGACGCGGCCGAAGTTGTTGTCGCTTTCGCTGAAAAGACCGCTGAGACAACAGAGTTTGAGATAATGGACGCGAATGAAGAAGCTATTCGAAACGATGCATTCAATGTGAAGCTTTATGGCTTATTAAAGGGACCATTTCTTCCTGCTCACATTCAGGGAAGCAAGCAGGTAAGTCCAGAAACCATCGATGAAGCCGACAACCAAAAGGCAATAGCACGTTTTATACTGGAAGAAATACCGTCAGACGCTACGTTCATTCTTGGCCCTGGAACCACAGTTAATCGTCTTGCGGAATTGTTGGGCGTCAAGAAAACTATCTTGGGGGTAGACATCTACAGTGGCGGCAAGGCCATCTTTGATGTTGACGAAAAAAAGATTCTTGACGAAATCAAAGACTGGTGTAACGTGTGGATTATTCTCTCGCCGATTGGACATCAAGGAATCATTCTTGGAAGAGGAAACCAGCAGATAAGCCCGAAAATAGTGAAACGAATTGGAAAAGAAAGAATAGTTATCGCAGCCACGAAAAGCAAACTTCAAAGCGTCGAAGGAAACGTATTGAGAGTTGACACTGAAGACGCCGAGTTAAACAACATGCTCAGAGGCTACATGAGAGTCGTCACTGACTACAGAGAATGGCGTCTAGTACAAGTTCGCTGAAAGCAAAGCCTGCCAACATTAGTACGGAAGACAAGTTCAAGACAGATTCGCACATCAGTTAAGCGCCGAATTTTGGAGTCTTACCGATGAGATTCATCAGGGTCGGCATCAAATCTATACCTCTGATACGATTCAGCCCGCCTTTTGCACATGATCTTTCACTGAACTCTTCCACGTCATCACGGCGAACGTATGGGCCAGTTATGACTATGGGCACTGGATCTCCTTCATGGTTTCCAGTCAGCACAGAGGTTGTATGATCAGCAGTCACCGCCAAATAGGTAGAGTCAACATCAACATTGCTGAGAAGATGTCCGATAAGGCCGTCAACTTTTTCGATGACTTCAATTTTCTGCTTTAAATTTCCGTCATGACTTGCAACGTCTGTGGCTTTAACATGCAGAAGAATGAAGTCAAAACGCTTCAGAGCTTGAACCGCCGCCTGTGCCTTGCCAAGATAGTTTGTGCTGGGTGTTCCTGTTGCCCCTTTAACGTCTATCAGTTCCATCTCAGCGGCCTTGCAGACTCCTCTTACTAGAGGAGCAGCGGCGACGCATGCTGCCTTAGCGTTGTATATCTGTGAGAAAGGTTTAATGTTCGGAATAGTTCCGGCGCCTCTACACAAAATAATGTTGGCAAGTGGGAGCCCGCGGTTTACTCGCTCTTTGTTAACAGGGTGCTCTTTGAGAACTTTATGAAACTCACGAGTAAGTTCGTTCACGATATTTGCTGTCAGTTTTGCCTCTGAGCTGTCATCCAAGGGTTTGGCTTCCAGAACTCCGCAACCTATTACTCCCGGATCTGAGCCACTGACAGCAGTTGAAAGTTTTGGGCCACGAATACTCAGGACAGTTCGATGCTGAATAGTGCTCTTAAAAAGAAAGTCAACACCTGAACTTTTCTTCAATCTAACCTTCTGAAGACTCTTCGCAAGCTGAACCGCGTCCTCATTTGCGATTCTGCCTGCCCGTCTGTCAATAATAGTCATGTGTTCGTTAACTGTGGCGAAATTGCAGCGAAAAGCAACATCACCAGGCAACACTTTCACTCCTGAGCCCAAGGCTTCCAAGGCGCCCCTTCCTGAATAGACCTTCAGTGCATCATATCCGAGAAGGGCAAGCGTCGCGACATCACTGCCTGGAGGCCTTCCAGGTGATATAAGATCAAGCAAGCCGCAGATACCCGTTTTTGTCATATGGTTTAGAGAAGGCCTGTTTGCAGCTTCGAGCGGCGTTTTTCCGCCTAATTCCTTAACTGGTCTGTCAGCCATTCCGTCAGCAATAACCAAAATTGCCTTCAAACCCAAACCACGTCATCCTCAGTCGATGGAACTTATACTCAATTCTAGAAGCGGCTGAGTTAAAACACTTGTGCATTCTGAATAAGAAAGAAAATGTTTAATAGCGCCCAGTCTAACATTGGAGAAGAGTGGTTGAAATGGGCGATTGCGTTCCACATCACTAAGCAATTCTCGGAACACTTAGCCCGTATTAGGATTTGCTTTTCAATACAATTATATTCAGCCACTGAAAAGCATTTGGAGAGATCGACATGTCGGATACTGGAGTCACTGTAAAGAAGAACGAAGACTTCTCAGAATGGTACACGCAGGTAATCCTGAAATCGGAACTTGCAGATTATGCGCCAGTCAAAGGCTGCATGATCTTTAGAGAAAGCTCATACGCTGTCTGGGAAAAAATCCAAGAAATCTTTAACAAGAAAATAAAGGCTACAGGACACAGGAACGTCTACTTCCCGCTATTCATTCCCGAAAGCTTTCTGAAAAAAGAAGCTGAGCATTTTTCAGGTTTCACACCCGAAGTAGCTTGGGTCACTCAGGGCGGAGACACGCCGCTTGAAGAAAAACTAGCCATAAGACCCACATCGGAAACCATCATGTACGCCACGTATGCGAAATGGATCAGAAGCTGGAGAGATTTACCCGTCAAGCTGAACCAGTGGTGCAGCGTTGTAAGATGGGAAACAAAAGCTACGAAACTCTTCCTCAGGACAAGAGAATTCCTCTGGCAAGAAGGACACACTGCACATGCTACAAAAGAAGAGGCAGATCAGGAAGTGATGGAAATTCTAAACGCTTACAAAGATGTGATGGAAAGCTACCTAGCCATCCCCGTGCTTACAGGAGTGAAAACGGAAAGGGAGAAATTCGCTGGCGCATTGTACACGACGACGCTTGAGGCGATGATGCCTGACGGAAAAGCCCTGCAGATGGGAACATCACACCAGCTAGGACAGAACTTCTCAAAAGCCTTCGGCATCAAATTCCTAGATCAGCAAGAAAAGGAGCAAAATGTCTGGCAAACCTCATGGGGTTTCTCAACGCGCATGATAGGCGCACTGGTAATGCTGCATGGAGACGACAAAGGCTTAGTGTTGCCGCCTAAAGTTGCACCAATACAGGCTGTGATCGTGCCGATACCCTACAAAGGCGCTGAGGCAGAACTAATAGCAACAAAAACCAAGGAGATCCATGAGAAACTGCAGAAAAACGGAGTATCCGTCATCCTTGACGATAGATCGGAATATACGCCAGGCTGGAAATTCAATGAGTGGGAACTGAAAGGTGTCCCGATAAGGATTGAAGTAGGCCCTAGAGATGTCAAGCAAAAGCAAGCGGTTCTAGTCAGACGAGACACATCGCAAAAGACTTTTGTGAAAGAAGAAGAAATCACTGATGCTGTGTCGAAGCTGCTTGATGATATTCAGAGCAGTCTCTTCAGTAAAGCAAAAAGATTCCTAGAAGAATACACTACCTTTGTAAAGACTTATGAAGAGTTCAAACAAGTCCTCGAGAGCAAAGGAGGATTCATTAAAGCCAACTGGTGCACAGACGCTGCATGTGAAGAGAAAATCAAAGAAGAAACTGGTGCAACCATACGACTGATTCCATTCGAGAAAGAGAAACTGTCTGCAAAATGCGTAT
>CAZHWL010000038.1:0-2732 GCA_964536035.1 uncultured Candidatus Bathyarchaeia archaeon
GAATATCCGCCAACTGTGACTGTTAGCACAGAGAGCTAACGTCTTGGCTATAATAATGTTATCAGCAATGTGGATTTACAGTTCATACAGTATAAATAAGCAAACAAGATGATTCCTTAACAACAAAAAGGTGAAACCATTTGATCAAGAGATTCTCAAGATCCAGAAAAGCCATATCACCAATACTGGCAACACTTCTGCTAATCGTAATAGCAGTCGCGGCAATAGTCGTCACATACGCTTGGATAATGACGTACATGGGCGGTCTTCAACGCGACGTCAGACTCTTCAAAGCACAAGTAAACTTCAACGGAACAAATATAGATATTGACATCGGAAACTCTGGATCAACAAGCACAACGATAATAAAAGTTTACGCAGGAACATCTGAAACAAACAGACCGGAACAAACGCCAACCCAGCCGCTTCCTATAACGCTTCCAGGAAAAGACATCGTAACCATTACATTGAACTACAATTGGACAAAAGGACAAACATACTATTTCAAGGTAATATCTCCAGATCAATCCTTTGAATGGTTCGAGCAAGCTCCGCTGCAATAGGAGCGCTCACCCGCAACATCTCTTTTTCAGTTTCTACCAAAGAAATTAAGCTCATTACGGAAAAGCATACAAGCTATCTGAGACATTAGCAGAAATGCCTGATAGACAACGGTGTGAAACTTGCAAGCAATAATCGAAGCACTCAGAATGATTATGTCTCTGCTCTTTCTTTCTTACGCTTCGTGGAGTGACTATAAAACGCGAGAAGTCAGCAACACCGTTTGGATACTTTTCGCTCCACCCGCCTTCGCATTAACATTCATTGAAATCCTGCTCTATGAATCGGCTCAACTCATTCCCCGATTGATCTCTTACGGCATATGTTTTGGCCTAACAGCAACATTTGCAGTAATCCTATTCTATGCTGGAGGCTTTGGTGGAGCAGATGCCAAAGCCTTGATGTGTTTAGCAATCGCCTTGCCTTTCTATCCTTCTAACGCACTTTTACCACTATTTGGAGAAGCGTCGCCGACTTCTCAAGTGTTTTTCCCGGTCACGGTTTTCAGTAACTCTGTAATACTTGTGCTAGTGCCAGTTTTTTGGATGATTTTACGGAATGTTTGGTGGCGAAACAAGACAAGAAAGAGATTGTTCCAAGGAGAACAAACCAGAGAATCTGTAGGGAAAAAAGTCTTGATTCTTATGACTGGGTACAAGATGCCAATCAGCAGGCTCAAGGAAAAATGGCACATCTATCCTCTTGAAGATATCGATGAAGACAGTGAAAGTGGCTTCAAACGGAAGCTAATGGTGATGCCTAAAGATGAAGGTAGAAACAACGTCGTAGAGCGACTGGAAAAAGCAGCTATCGCAGGAGCAATTGAAGATGAAGTTTGGGCTAGCCCAGGTTTGCCTATGATGATCCCCATCACCATGGGCTTAATAGTGGCTCTGTTTCTGGGTGATATTGTCTGGAGTTTCATCAGTCTTCTGTTTAGATAAAGAGAAGATGCCTGCAAAATAGTAAACCAATATTTTGGACAAACCATCAAAATATAGATAAAACAAGCTTCACTAGACTTTCGTAGCGAAAACCACCATTGCATATAAAAAAAGAGTAGCTTCAACTTCTGCAAAATTTCCTCGCTTACAGCTATTTCCTTCTAGAATACAAAATTGCCGCAACTGCCAGAAGCACTGATGCAAGAGCAATCAGCGGGAACGCATAGATTCTATAGGGATTGCTCACTGATTCTGCTTCACCTATGCTCTGGAGCTCATAGGAGTAACAGAGTGCACTCACAATGTACAGCAAAATTGCTGAAAGCAGTAATGATAGCTCAATCTTGAATCTCAACAACATTCCTCATGAAGCAAGATGCAAACGATTAGACCAAGCCTATTCTCCCAACATACTAAAATAGTTTGTGAAAAGAGTTATCCCAACTTTGACAGATAGCTTAGCCACGGTGATAAAGTAACTTTGCGCAGAGAACACTGCAAAGAATTAGGCGAAATTTTGAAGAACCCTAGAGAAACCAAAGTCGTCGTGATGCCCGACTTTTTCCTTGACCGTCTGATAATTCTCAACTGGAATATTGCGACCTTTGCCGAGAAACTGCAAGAGGTTGCGAGTCACAAAGGCGGATGTCTCGACGGAATAGCTCAAATTGACCTTAAAGGAGGAAACGCTGTCAATACAGCATCTGCGCTAGCAGCCTTAGACGTAAAAGTCACCCCCATTGTTTGTACAAGCACGTTTGGACTGAAAATGATGAAAATTCATCTTGCAAATGCCAACATTGACTTTTCCCATGTTAAGATATTCGATTGCCCTTCAACAACTACAGCAATCGAAGTTGAAACTGAGCAAGGCAGAACAAACATTATGCTCAGAGATGTTGGTGCACTTGCAGATTTCGGGCCACAGCATTTGGACGATGACGACTTTCAAACAATAGAGGAAGCTGATTTTGTCTGCGTTTTCAATTGGGCTGGAACCAAGAATTTTGGAACGAAACTCGCTAGAGCGGTTTTCTGCCATGCAAAAATGAGAGGCAAAGGAAGAACCTATTATGATACAGCTGATCCAGCACCAAATAAGCAGCAAATCCCGAATCTGATTAGTGACGTTTTGGAGAGCAAACAGCTAGATATGCTAAGTGTGAATGAAAATGAAGCAATCTGCTACGCATCTCATGTAAACAGAAAAAAAGAAGCAGTTGAAGA
>CAZHWL010000038.1:2832-6134 GCA_964536035.1 uncultured Candidatus Bathyarchaeia archaeon
CAGTTGAAGAGAGAGCTAAGGAGTCTGCAAGATTGCTAGCATCACGTTATTCAGCAAGAATTGATCTTCATGCAACAAGCTTCTCAGCAACTTTCGCAGACAAGAAAGAGAAGATTGTTTCAGCATTCAGAGTTCCAGTCTTGAGAGCAACAGGAGCGGGAGATGCATGGAACGCAGGAAACATTCTAGGTGAAGCTTACGATCTATCAGATGGCGCACGCTTGACATTGGCAAATGCAGTTGCCGCCTACTACGTTTCAGATCCAAGCGGAAAACATGCCACAAGAGAGAAACTTTCGGAATTTCTTCTAAAAATGAGCAAAAAAGACCCTCATTAAGCTATTTAAGTACACCGCCTACTCTAGCATTTGAGACTACTGTGCATTTGCGGTGATTGGTAGGATTGAAAGCTAAATTATTCGGAAGCTCTGGAGTAAGAGGCGTCGTCAACACTGACTTAACGCCTGCTTTAGCATTGGAGATTGGTCTGGCAACAGCGACACATAGCAAAGCAGGAAAGATTCTTGTTGCGCGAGACACGAGAGTTTCGGGTTTGATGCTCGAAAATGCATTGGTTGCTGGTCTGTTGGCTGGAGGAGTTGATGTTGACTGTGTAGGAGTTGTCCCAACGCCAGTATTGGCTTGGTTGACACAGAGAACCAGAGCCACTACTGGCATAATGCTCACGGCCTCACATAATCCTCCGAAATACAATGGAATAAAAATCTTCCACGGCAATAGTGTGGCATATGGAGAAACAGACCAAAATAGAATAGAGACAATCGTACAGAATGAGAGTTTTAAACTTGCAGATTGGCTAAAAATCGGAAAGGCTTTGTCTACAAATCAAACTCACCTTTACGAAGATATGATCTTGGAGAAAATTCAACTGAACAAACAGTGGCATGTTGCTGTTGATCCCGGATGTGGAGCAACACATCATCTTGCGCCCATGATTTTGAAAAACATGGGATGCAAAGTCACTGCTATAAATGCTCAACCAGACGGCTTCTTCCCAGCTAGAAACTCAGAACCAAGCAAAGAGTCTCTGCAATCTCTCGCTAAGATAGTAAGAGAGCTAGGAGCAGACCTAGGTGTGGCCTATGATGGTGATGGTGACCGTGTCGCATTCATAGATGAGAAAGGCAACTTTGTGGATTTTGATCGTTGTTTAGCAGCCTATGCTGCTCATGCTGTGAATGAAAAACAGGGTGGAGTAATTGTTACAAACGTTGAAGCCTCAATGTGTGTCGAGAAAATGGTAGAGAAGAAAAGAGGAGAAGTCATCAGAGTGAAGGTTGGCGACATCTACGTTTCACACGAGATGCGTGATCATGATTCAGTTTTTGGTGGTGAACCATGCGGAGCGTGGATACATCCACGATTCCATTATTGTCCAGACGGTGTTCTTTCCTCTGCTCTCTTGTTAAAGGCTCTTGAAGAAAAGGAGATAACGATGTCGGAGTTTGTCTCACAGGTGCCTCAATATCCGACTTTAAGAGAGAACATACCTTGCGGAAACGAGGTGAAACATAAGCTTGTTTCCAAAATTGGAGATAATTTGAAAACCCTTTTTCCAAGATACAAGGATTTCTCTACGATTGATGGCGTGCGGCTGACTCTTGAGAATGGTTGGATCTTGATTAGAGCGTCTGGTACAGAACCGCTAATGAGATTGACCGTGGAGGGAGAATCGTTGAGAGCGGCAAAACAGATAATGAGGGAAAGCATCAGATTAGTCAGGAGAATAATCAAGGAGAAGACGTGATGAAGGCAGTAATATTGGCAGCTGGAGAGGGCGAGAGACTTCAGCCCATAACATCAACCAGACCTAAACATCTCATAAAGCTAGGCGGTAAACCCATACTGGAATACTGCTTGGATTCTGTGAAGGCTGCCGGAGTAGATGAAGTGATTGTTGTTGTTCATTACATGGCTGACAAGATTCGACAGTATTTTGGTGATGGCTCCAAACTTGGCTTAAAGATCGAGTATGTTGAGCAAACAGCGATTGTTGGAACAGGTAATGCTGTGGCTGCTGTTGAGCCATTCGTCAAAGATGATTTTGTACTTGTCTATGGCGATCTGCTTTTCGCCACAGGAACGGTGAAAAAAATTATTGACCTCCATAAAAAGGAGAAACCAGCCGCAAGCCTGACGGTCGTGCCTGTCGAGAAACCAGAAAGTTATGGAATTGTGGAATTAGAAAACGAGAGACAGGTCAAACGAATAATCGAAAAACCACGGCGAGAAGAAGCACCAACCAACTTGGCTAATGCTGGAGTGTATGTTCTCTCCACAGAGATCTTTGAGAAGATCAGAAGAATATCAGCCTCGTCTAGAGGCGAATGGGAAATTACTGACGCCTTATCCATGCTGCTGGATGAAGGCAAAATAATTCTGGCGGCAAAGCTTTCACGTGATGATTGGATTGACATCGGGAGACCGTGGGACTTACTTGAGGCAAATCAATGGTCATTGCAGCGAATGAGACACAACGTGAAAGGAATGGTAGAAAACGGAGCTCATCTTATTGGCCCAGTCACTGTTGCCGAATCAGCCAGAATACGTTCAGGAGCCTACGTTGAAGGACCAGCACTTATAGATGAGGAAAGCGACATCGGACCAAACTGTTACATTCGTCCATTCACAACCATTGGTAAAAAAGTACGCGTAGGCAACGCTTGCGAAATCAAAAACAGCATGATAATGGATGACACACACATAGGTCACCTGACTTACATCGGTGACAGCATTCTAGGCGAGAAATGCAACTTGGGCGCTGGAACAATAACCGCAAACTATCGACTTGACGCGGGTAACATAAAAATGATGGTGAAAGACAAAGTTGTAGACAGCGAGAGAAGAAAACTTGGGGCGGTTCTTGGCGACAATGTTAAGGCGGGAATAAACGCGCTTTTCATGCCTGGCGTCAAAGTCGGTGCTAACAGTTGGGTGGGACCTAGTGTCATGGTGGAACGTGACTTACCAGCCAACACCTGCGTCCTGTTGAAACAGAACCTAGAGAAGCGAGAATTGAAGACCTAACCTTTACAGTTCTTGCGAAAACATTAAATGGTCTCATTAACTGTTTTGGTTCGAGGACAAATGAAAGAAGAGAAGCTGTTAAAACTCCTAAAAGCTTTGTTGGCTAACTCAAGAAGAAGCGACAGAGAATTAGCGAAGGCCATCAAGGCTTCACAACCAACTGTTACCAGAAACAGAAAAATTCTAGGCAAATATATCAGAAGTTACACAATTGTACCAGAATTCAGCAAAATAGGCTACGAGATACTTGCATT
>CAZHWL010000038.1:6234-8654 GCA_964536035.1 uncultured Candidatus Bathyarchaeia archaeon
TAAATGATTGTCAGTAGCGCAGAGAAAGTTTTTCTCCGAAGTGTCAGCACTTGCAGATAGACACGTGATCGTTTCAACCACAACTGGAAAGACCTTCAGCGGCACGCTTCTTGGCATTAACCCTGATAATTTGAGCCTTTGTCTGGCCGAGGCAAAAGATGATGAAGGAAGAATCGTACACCGCGTGTTCCTAAACGGCAACGTTGTGTCTCAAATATTGGGCGTGGAGAAGCCTTTTGATCTTAAGGCTTTAGCAGATCGACTTGAGAAAGTTTTTCCGACCATGGTGAAACTTTACGAAGATAAAGGATTCATCTGGGTTATGGACAAGGTTAAACTAACGGAAAACGGCGTGGTTGAGGGCTCAGGTCCAGCTGCCGAACGCGTGCAAAAAGTCTACGAACAGTTCATCGGAGAAGTGAAGGGTAAAGCTTAAGCTTCAAATAAACCAACGGAACTTTTGTTCCTCTTTCTTCTTTTCTTCTGCTCCCGTGCGGATTATGCCGAAAGATTCAAGGATCTTTTTTGTCTCGTCAGTAGCAGCATCAACTTTCGACAAATCAACATTGAAGTTAAGAAACTTATTTAAGAACAGTAGAGCTTGCCTTGCGGCACTCGCATCGGGATAAGTGCCAAGAGTTTCGATGAGCAAAGAGAAGGCTTTGAGATTTCTCAGTCGAGCAAGCCCAATTGTGAGACCTGCCACACCGAAAATTTGGCCGACCATGATTTTTGTGCCGAGCTCTAGGGCTTGACTCATTGCTTCGGTGTCTGAGGCTGCGGCATATACTTGGGGAATAGGTCTGACTTCATCTGTTTTGAAACCGCCCAATGTTACTACTGTTCGACAACCTGTTTCCTGAGCAATATCCAACACTCTACCGCACAGTTCGTACTGCCCGAAAGTTGTCAAAGCTTGAGTGTTGCCATACCAAAGAATTAGATCGCGACCACCAGCACCGCATTTGCAGTGGTAGAGCTCATTTACTGGTGAACGTGTTCCGCCTGTTTCAGTCGTTATTGCCAGATCCTGAAAGGCTGATGAGTGTATTTCCGCAAAGCGTGTAGCCTTTAGCTCATGGATCAAGTGAAGAGTGGCAATATTCGCAACAAAACCAATGCCAGGCAATCCTTCAACAAGAACAGGACTGTCTAACTGGGGTTTTTCATAAATTTCGATCGCACAAACCATTTTCAGGCAGCCTTCTTAGAATGAAATAATTAAGATCAAGCTTGTGATATAAGCATGCCTAGAATAAAAATGAAAGACAAAGGCTATTTGAAGATAATGAGTTTTGCCTTCTTCAAGTCGTTCAGGAACTTTATCACGTACTCTGGCTCTGTCGGAGCGTATTCCGCCGAGATTGCTTTGACTATACTTTGCGCGTCACGTTTTCCATCAGTAAAGTTTACGACTTCAAGCATTTTCTTGCTGAAATCAGGATCTTTCTCATCGATCTCTTGGTACCATTCGTATTCTTTCTCGCCTAGCCGTTCTTTGAGGAGATCATTGCTAAGTGTGCCTCTGAACAGCCGTTTTGGAACGAGTTTAACCAACTGTTTTTCAGCTTTCGTCTCTTCAACCTTCGCCGGAAGCTTCAAATTCGAGATTTTTGCGATGTAGCTCAAAGTTTCTTGAAGTTTTTGGATTTCAAGCTTGCCCATTCTCGCAATGTCAGCACATGACTTGTTGATTTGAGCGGTTAGTTCTTTGCTTTCTGCGAATCTTTTCACAGATTTTATGGCCTGTTTTTCTCGCCATACGATATGTTCGATCCTGCTCCTTTGATAGTTTGCCGCCCTTACGAGTTCTTGTGCCAGCTCTTTCGATTTGACTGTGGACTTTACGTCGTTCTTCTTTCGGAATAATGTTTGTGTTGCCTGATGACTGACTTCTACTATGCGTGCCGTGCCCCTTGATGTGGTTTCTTTCGCCAACTGATAGGCGGTTTCTGCTGTAGCATTTGCCAAGGTTAAAGCGGCTACGGCGGTGATCCAGCCTACTCGTTTTAGGCTGTCTTCGCTGACTTTGTCGATCGTGTCCATGCTTGTATGATAGTAAAGATCGGGCCACTGCAGAAGCATTACACAGGGCACGTTTGTGCTGGCTTCGGTAAATTCGGCGTGGTCGCTTCCGCCGCTGAAAGGTGTTGAGCGATATCGGAACGTGCTTCCTGAGCCGAAATGTGTTGTGTAGTCAAACTCGTTTACAGTTTGTTCTATCAAATTGAAGACGAAGTCGTTTAGATATGATGGGCAACTGTCTGGCGTTCGGTCGAGGTTGAGCGTGGATTTGCAGAGCTCTTGATTCTGACCTACCATGTCCAAGTTTATGCCAGCGATCATGTGTTTGGAAACATCCTTGTGTGCAGAGATGTAGGCAACTGTGCCAAGCGTTTCCGGAACCCACATGAACCGTA
>CAZHWL010000039.1:0-8562 GCA_964536035.1 uncultured Candidatus Bathyarchaeia archaeon
TTATAGTGACCTTTGGCGAGAGAAACACTAGGATTGCAATTCCAGGTTCTTGTTTTGAAAATTCTGTTGCGTTCCTCAAAGGAAAGGATTGGGTGAGAATAGGAGCGATTCATAGCTTTTCTTATCCAGGGTCATTTGACGCGTACATAAAGGATTTCACGAAAGGAGTCAGTGCAGCTTCATATGTCTCGCCTATTTTGGAAAAAGCGGGCATTGTTCAGATCAACCCAATTCGACCTGCCAAGATAAAACTGAAACTGTCGGATTGAAGTAGCCAAAAAAATGAACGTTGGAGGAAATTCGCGTGCACTTAGAAGAAATGAAGAAGAAAATAGAAACACTTGTCATCGAAAAAGGATTTTACAATAGCCCTGAGGACATTCCGAAGAAGCTATTGTTTGCTTTCATCGAATTAGGTGAAGCAAGCGATGCTTGGAAGAAAGGTGAACGTGAAGAAACAATCGCTGAAGAACTTATAGACACGATATTCTACATCCTTGACGCGAGCAGACTTGCATGTCCTTCAATAGACATGGATGAAGTTTTCGAGAAAAAGCTCGAAAAAAACAAGAATAGACCTTTCCAATATGGAGAAGGTCATAGAACCAAGTCACAGTTGTCATAGATACCGCGCAGGCGGATTAAATAATTAGGGAGAGCCTGACCTCGTCATCTTGGTGAAGAATGAAGAGATCAGGTTCTCCCATGCTTTTATTCGGAAGCTTGGATTTAACACCTCTTCACTCCATCCTTTGGAAAGGCCTGCACGTTGAGGGTGCAGGGCGTCCAGTAAGGTATGATCCTGAATGTGACTTGCGGGCCTTGATGCTGCGTCAGCTGGAGCAGATACCCTACGTCAAAGACCTGGTCAAGCGGCTCAGAAGATACAGAGACATGCGGTCTGCCTGTGGATACGGCGAGGAAGTGCCGACTGAAGCCCACTTTTCTCAGATGAAGAAGCGCATAGGCGCAGAAGGCTTCAGCGCCATAGAGAAATGGCTGCGCCATGAAGCTTTGAGGCTCAGGAAAAGTCAGCCATTGTCCGCAGTGGGCTTGGTCCAAGCAGCTTGCGTGGACGGAACTGATCTCCCAGCTTGGAGCAGCCGAGACCCACATGACACAAGCCGAGGACTTGGCGACCCAGACGCTAGGCTGGGAAGGGGAAAGAAAGGCTTCATCTTGGGCTACCAATCGCTGTTCCTCGTGGACATCGAAGGCTTCCCACTAGGCCACCTGGAAGCTCCAGCCAACATCAACGAGAAGAAGCTTGTGGAGCCTTTGCTGGATAGGCTGCTGGGCGAGGACATAGAAGTTGAGCTCGTCGCAGGCGACAGCCAGTTTGAGTCTGAACAAGTTTTTGATGCCTTGAATTCGAGGAAGATAAACAGCGTCATTCCTTGGAGGCGGTTGAAGGGACGCGTGAACCCTTCCGACGTGCTTTCGGTGAAGGAACGCATCGATGTGGAGGGCCCTGAGCATCTTCGAGTGGTTTACAAGATGCTGAGGGCGAAGTCTGAAAGCCTGAACGGGAGAGTGAAAGCCCGCTTGGCTTACAGCAGGTTAACGTGGCAGGGCCTCCGGAACGCTTGCATACACACGTGCCTGGTCTTCTCTGTGGTCTACTCCGTCGTCATAGTCTCCGCCATCTTGGGCATGCCAGAACTCCAGTATAGCACTGCATACTTTGCGTGAAGGCAGAGGGTCGGATTTGGGCGAGGAGGAGCGGAAGCCATGAACCCGAAGGAGCCGCATCCATCCTAAAGGATCAGGCAGTCCCAGCAGCTCATGAACTGGCAAGAAAAACCTCAATTGAGCCATCAAAGACACAGAAAGGCAAACAATCAAAGAACAGCAAAAACAATTATTTAATTTGCCTGCGCGCTAACGAGTGCGTGAATGGTGTTTTTGCCATAGGTGGACCTATGAAGGATTAAGCTGTTGCCATTCTCCAGATTGCGTCTTCCATTTCTGCTCCGTGCTTCAAACCGTAGTAGATGCCCGCAGTTCTCGCAGCGTACGGAATGATTAATCGTTTGATGATTTTGAAGAGTATTGGGTTCTGAATCCTATGCTGTAGGAAGGTGTCGCGCCAGATCCGAATGTTGTATTCCCAGCACTTGATGACAAATTCCCAACGAGCCTTTGTGAGTGAATCCACTTCTGCTCCACGTTTGTTCATCAGTAGACAGTTTTCCAAGGGCACAAAGAACAGCGGCACATAGAACGCATTGTAACCTTTCAAATCATCCATCAGCTCAAGCGTTTCCTCAACATCCTCTTCCTTCTCGTCAGGCAAGCCCACAATTAAGGTTGCCAGCGGATACCAGTCGCAATCGTTCAAAATGCCAAAAGCCTGCGCTACAATCTCCTTCCATTGTTCTGGTTTGAAAGGAAGCATCTTTCCAGCCATGTACTTCTTCATCAGCTTCGTGCTTCCCGTCTCAATTCCAGTCTCGCCTGTGACGATTGGTTTTGAACCGTGGAAGTACCAGTTGTGATCTATCAGAACTTCAGCTATGTCCTTAACCATGCCCGGATCTGCAACGACAGGAGCCAAAGACATGTGCGAAGGCTGAATACCCTTCACGCCTGGAACAGCCGCCACACTCTTGACAAGGTCGACCACTGCTTCTCTGTTCGGAACAAAGCGTGAATCTTTTGCACCGTACAGGAACAAGTCTTCAGTAACCAACGTGATCGCAGAACTGCCCTCTCTGACTGTCAGTTTCACCTCATCAAGAATAGTGTCGAGAGGCACATCCACTTTCTTCTGCATGGTAGGCGTACAGAACTGGCAGTTTCGTCCACAACCTTTAGAGATTTCCACAGCACCGTGAATAGCCGCATGTCTGATCAGCGGCATCCTCTCGCTTTCTGAACGATTCTCAGCGCGGACAATGCGTGCAAGTTTTTCTCCGTTGACTGCCTTTCTGAAGACATCGCTTATCAGTCTTGGTTCTCCGCCGATAAGGACACAATCTACGCCATATTTTTCCGCGACTTTCTTGCGCTCCAACTGCCACGAACCAAAACCGCCCACAATAATCTTGGGCCTGTATCTTCGAATGCTCGGATGCTCCACAAGCGCCTTGAACTCGATAGCATTCATGGGTTCGCCACCGCCCACAAGCGTTGAATATGTTTTGCTGACGTAGCCCATTCCTGTCGGATCCATGGACGAGATACCTACAACCTTCGTGTTAGATCCAATAAATGAATCCAAGTTGGCAGGATGTACCACTGCCACGTCTGATTCACTGAAACCATTCTCTACTAATAATGCTTCGACCTTGCGCAAGCCGTAAGGAGCATGGGATGCCCTTCCATTGCAGTCATGAGGGACAGGTGGATACAGCCATTTTCTCAGCAGGCTCAACGGAACAGGGCCTTTAGCGAAACCGGCAACAAAAGCCGCGAATGGATTATTGAAGTAATCACTCATCTCAGTAGCAGAAGCGGTCAAAACCACTTTCGCGCCAGAATTATCAGCCATCTTTTGCTCACTTTCTATCTGAACGCTAAAGCACATGTTTCGACGGTTTATTAAGATTTATTGTTAACCGAAAGAGAAACAAACCTAGCCAGACCATCCGGGCAAGCTATGTCTAAATAGTCGAACCCAACAAAAATACAGACCAAGCAAGGTGAAGTCCAATGAAACTTTTGTTAGACGAAATGTATGCTGGCTTGAAAGAATATTTTGAAACTCTAGGCTGGGACGTGCTGACCGCTCAAGATGCAGGATTGAAGGGCGCTAAAGATAAAGAAGTCGTGGATTATGCAAGAAACAACGACTTGTTGCTTATAACGCAGGATCAGAAACCAGCCGAACTAGCCGAGCTCACAGGAGTCAAATATGTACTTATATCAAACGTAATGATAGCCAAAATAGCCGACTCAAAAATAAGAGAAAAATATTCAAACATCAAGACGAAATAAGCAGGTGGTGAACTTGTATGTCAAAGGTTGAAGTCACAGTTAAGAGTCAAAAAGGCAAATGCGCGTTCGGACACAAGGAGGGCGACAAAATAACGTTCGATGGCAGATCAGTGAAGGGCGACATATGCTACAGCGCGCTGATGGTTCTGCTTCCCAAAGTCTACGCATTGCGCTACGGCGTCGAATTTCCATGGAGTAAAAACAAAGACGTAGTAGTCAACGCCTGTCCAGATGCAGACAATCCAGTAGTCTTCGAGATAAAACGCGTAAAATAATGGGAAGACTATTTGGAGAAACTCGGAGGAATAAGTCCTGTTCAGAAACATCATGCGGCAAAAGCGGCTGTACAATCGACTAAACTTTGAATTTCGATGTCCAACAAAGCTTCAAAACGATCTGTGTATCTATGGCTAATTAACGCTAAAGAAGAGTTCTCTGCATTTGACCTGACGTAAAATTGGACACTCTCACGCTAACGAGTCTGATCTTTCTATCCTGTTTCATATAGCCTCGCGCCAACTCCCTAGTAGCCTTCTTCAAATCCTGCGAGCGATTCGTTATCAATGGAAGAGTTTTGCCGTGAGTGTGAGTTTCAAAGTTCTCGTAGCGGATTTTTATCGTAACTGTCTTGAAATAGAGTTTTTGGCGTTGAGCGTCAGCGATCACGTCTTCGGAAAGCTTGTCTAAAGCGTTAAAGACGACTTCAGGGTTTGACACGTCTTCCTCAAAAGTCACGTCGCGGCTGATAGACTTGACTTGTCCTCTCTCTGCTACTTCGCTTTTGTCAATTCCATGCGCCATCAAGTAAAGCTGGGTACCCATTACGCCGAACTTTTCTGTCAATACCGCAGGATCGAAATGAGCCAAATCGCCAATAGTTTTGATTCCCATGGATGCCAGTTTCTGTTCGGTCTTCCGTCCAACCCATAGAAGCTTGCGCACTCCTAAAGGTGTCAGAAAGTTTTCAGCTTCGTTTTCTCTGACAACTGTTAGACCATCTGGTTTTTGGTGGTCACTCGCTATTTTTGCCACAAGCTTGTTTGGGCCTATTCCAATCGAGCAAGTTAGCTTTTCCTTTTCATAGATCTCTCTCTTTATCTGATGTGCTATTGCTTCAGCCTCTGAATAGTCCTTAGCATTCTCACTTACGTCAATGAATGCTTCATCTATGCCCCACTGTTCAAACTTGTCGCCATATTTTCGCAGAATCTCCATAATCCTGCTGGATACTTTCATGTATAGTTCAAAGTTTGGTGGCAAATAGACTGCGACAGGGCAAAGATTCCAGGCTCTTGAGATAGGCATGGCTGATCTGATCCCAAGTTTTCTGGCTTCGTAATTGCACGTGTGAACAACGCCTCTGCCTTTTCCCTCTTTTGGATCAGCGCCAACTATCACTGGTTTTCCCTTTAAATCGGGCGTTTCTCGTTCCTCAATGGCCGTGTAGAAATGATCCATGTCCAGATGGAAGATTATTCTCTTCTTTTCGTTCATGGCGTGTATTCCTTTCAAGCCTTTAAAAGCTAGAATTGTCTTTTTTCCGATTTGAATTTATCGTGGACCATATGTGCGCTTTCTGGCCTATGTTTACCGTCGATAACTATTTTCCATTCATAACCCTTAATGCTGTCTCTTTCCAGAATACAACCGCAACGGTGTGAAATCTCATGGGTAAGGACATTTCCAAAGAGAACGCTCAGCAGATAGCTGTTGAGTATATGAGGAAGAGGAAAAACACTGAGAAAATAGATATTGCAGCGATTGAGGAAAGTAGTGGAAGCTGGGTTATTAGAGGAACATGTCCCATAGACATGGAAGGCCATCCATGGGCTGAAAAATTCGAAGTAATTATTGATTCAAGAGGAAAAGTCAGGGACACGAACTCGGCACTACTCTAAAAGAGAAGACTTATCTTCAGGTTTTAGTTTGCCATCTTCAATTGTGTAAACGTAGTCTGCCGTGTCAAAGATTTTTTCATCGTGTGTTGCCACGACCAAAGTTCTCTTCTCTTTTCTGTTAATGTCTGAAAGCAGAGTGATTATTTCCTTAGCCGTTTTTGAATCAAGCTCTCCTGTGGGCTCATCAGCAATTATTGTCTCCGGCCTGTTAATCAATGCTCTAGCAATAGCCACACGCTGCATCTCACCCAAGCTCAACTGCTTTGGCCTATGGAAAAACCTATTCCCCAACCCCACCTTTTCAAGCAACTTCACAGCCTCTTCTCTTTGCTCTTTCTGAGACCTACCCGTCGCTGACATGGGCAACTCGACGTTTTCAACCGCATTCAAGGTAGGCAACAGGTTGAATGTTTGAAAAACAAAACCCATGCGGTTGAGACGCATTTTCCTACGCTCACCGCTGGAGAGTTCAAAGACATCCTTGTCGTCTATGAAGATCTTGCCGGAGGTCGGTTGATCGTTAAGTCCTATGAGGTTCAGAAGTGTGGATTTGCCTGAGCCAGAGCGCCCTATTATGGCCGTGAATGCGTTTTCGGGCACTTCAAAACTGACATCGTTAACGGCGGTTATCTTCGATGAACCTACATGGTAAGCTTTGGTCAAGTTTTCGATGCGTATTTTCATTTAATATTCAGCTCTCATGGTTTCAGCTATCCTCATTCTTGATGCGTTTAAAGCTGGAATCACTCCGCCGATGCAGCAGACGATGACGATGGCTGCGAATGTCTCCGCCATATAAAGCGGTGGAACAATAGTGAAAACGTCAGAAAAAAATTGGCCAACAGGAATGTTTGTGTACAGGCTTCCCAAAGTAACAGCTCCAAAAGAGCCGAAAACGACACCCAAAGCGCCGCCCATAATGCCAATCAGTGAAGCCTCAAATATAACCACTCGAAAGACGTAATTCAAAGGTATGCCTACGGCGTCGAGAGTGGCAAAGTCTCTTCGTCTTTCCGAAACACTCATGATCGTAACAGTCATTACGAGTATCAGGCTCAACGCAAAGATTATAGCCTCTATGCCCAGATTCCACATTTCAACTTGGATGAGAACAGGCTGAATCATGTCAAACCTCTCATCTTCCGTCAAGGCATTCACGTAACCTACTTCCTGTTTTATCGCTTCGGCCAGACTTTTCTCAGAATATCCAGCGGCAGGCTTCACCGCAATCATATTGACGTCTTTCTGGTGATTGTAGATCTTCTGCGCCAGTTGAAGAGGCATAACGATGCTGCGGCTCAGCACTGCAAGCCGCGTGTCGAGGACACCGCTTATGCTTAGTCCGTAACCGTTAATCGTTAATTCTGTTCCCACTGTCCAATCGTACTGATCAGCGAGAGAAACACCCACGGCAACCTCACTGCCCGACTCATTCATCGGATAGTGGCCAGCAGTTCCTTTCAACGGAGTCGGTCCCAATACCGATTCCCAGTTTTCCACGGGGATTCCAATGCTGAAATTCTGTGGAACAAGTTCAAGGTTAGATCCTTGTGTTATGTTCGTGACAAAAAGTATTGGAATAAGTTTTTCTACGCCGGTAATGTTTTGAATTTTGTCCATCGTGTAGTTTTGTGGCATCATGCTTGTTCCTATGGGGATGGCTTGAATCACGATGCTGTTCTTGTCCACAACAAGCACCTGTCCATTGAAAAGCACGTTCATCTCCTTGATCACGGCGGTATAACGCATTGTAGTAGCTCCCACCGCAACAACAAAAGCCGTTGCCAAAGCAACTCCCATGATGCAGAGTGCGGTTCTGACTTTTCTATGGAACAGATTCCTGAAACAGAACATTGACAACCTCGTTTTGAATCCCCAACTGCTAATTCGGCTATGAAAATTATATAAGCATTCACGATGCTAAGTAAAGGTCCGAATCTGAATATAGGTGAATAAAAATGAGTCTGAAGAAAAAAACAGCAACCCTAGTTATCGTATGTTTACTATTTCTCTCAACCTTCACGATACTGGCTCGAAACTTCACAATAACTGCGCACCCCTCTGATTACGCTGAACTCACCAGCATCATCGCAGACAGCGGAAAAGACACGGACAGCAACAGCAAATACGATTACCTAGCTGTCTCTGCCGAAATAAACGTCACAGAAGCCGGAACCTACCGTGTTGAAGCAAACACCCTCCAAGATCAATTTGGCTTATCATACTATACTTACGCTTACGGCGAAGACCATCTAGACATTGGAATAAGCTGGCTGAACCTTTCTTTCTATGGCCCATCAATCTACGGTGCACATTTCAATCCACAGAACATTTCTTGGATCGACCTCTACGCGGTCCACGAAGGCTATAACGAATTTCTGCAAGAAATCACAAACATCCAACTTTCGCATATCTACAACTACACCGATTTTGACTACATGGCAAGCCTCACCGGAGCCGTTTATGATCAGGGAATTGACGCCGATTCTGACGGTCTTTTTGACACTTTGGAACTTGGCTTTGAAGTAGATGTGTTGGAAAACGCCACTTATTCCGTTAACTTATCTGGGCTCAGCGGAAACATGACATACGTGCCTGTATACGAGTACACTGCGGCCTTTCTGACAACAGGGACTCAGAGAATAAACATCTCCGTTTACGGTCCTCAGATTTTCGCGCAGCTCTCCAGTTCAAAAGGAAATGTCTCAGAAGCAAGCTACGTAAT
>CAZHWL010000040.1:0-6735 GCA_964536035.1 uncultured Candidatus Bathyarchaeia archaeon
GCACAGCACCCGTTTTTTTGTCAATTCTTAATCCCTGATTGCAGTAGTTGATGTAGACGTCGCTGAGAAGCAGATCCCATATGTCGTGGGCCCCCGTCCCGTAAATGGCGTAGTAAGTGTCTGCTATCATGACGTCTTCAACATTCATGTTCTGATTCAAAGCCTCTAGCGATGCGTCTAGCTGGATACCATAGCATCCAGCACAATTTTCTCCAGCGCCCTTGAGCTGCAAATGGCTTATTCTCACACCTGCACATGTTATCTTAATCCCTGTTGCGTTTCCGAAGATCAGTTGAGTTAAACCTTGTCCTGGATGACTTCGTCCTGAGCCTTCGCCTTCGACAGTGCACGACTTGTTTATCACTATGGTGCTGAGAAGTTCATAAGCTCCTGCCGTGATGAATATTCTTCCTCCGCATTGTGGTAATGTGCTTATTGCCCTGTTCACTGTTTCGGCAGCGTCGTTTGAGGAGAAATCGATCATGTTTGTGCTTCTGCTTGTTACATGCGTGACGTTTCCGTCGGTTGAGATGATGTAAGAATTTTCGCCGCTTGCAGATGAAATCTCTGTGCTGGCGGTCTGCGGTATGTTAGCCAGCGAAAACAGGTTTGAAGCAAGCGTGAAGAGTAGGAGAACCGTCACCAGGAAAGAACTGTGCTGTCTGTTTTTCTGTTCGTTCTTCAACAAGAGCCACTTGGGATCAATTTCTATTGTAAACTGCCCTGTCCTCTAGAAATCGCTTAGCGTGTCTTCTCAAATAACACACAAATGGCGACGCTCATTCACTGGTCAACAATTCCCCTAAACAAAAACTCGGCCTATGCACAATGCTAACACCATCACTGATCAATTCATGTTTCAAAACGAAATTCTCAAAAACTTGAGCATCTCGCCTCGAATCATATAACAAGACTTTCTTCTTGATGCTCAGTAGATTGCCACAATTTCCCCGAAATATAAAGTATGATAGTCATTTTCAGCGCGTCCACTATAGTAGGTCTTCTTTACGTCAGCAGGAACTAGGCCAGACTTAAGCTCAAGCTTGTGCACGACCTTACATTCATAATGAATTTTGCATTCTTTAATCACAGGAACCATTACTTTCTTTCCCTTTACGACAGTAAGCTTGCATTCCTTGAATTTGTCATGCTTCCTACCGCTAACCTCTCCACAATAGTTGACAGCTTCAGTCAATCCTTCACCTGGAACATTGACTGTAAACTCACCATTATCTTCAATGAACTCGCGCGTAAACCGAGAATGCTTAACAGCCACCAAGAAAACAGGTTTAGCCCAAAACACGCCTACAAGACCCCAGCCAATAGTCATCACATTACTGCTCCCATTTTTCTTACTTCCAACCAACAACGCACCAGGATCAGCCAATTTACTCAAAGTCTCAGCGACACATTTCTCAAGCTTCAATTCACTCAACCACACAGTTCAATAGTTGTTATTCTTTCTAAACAGTGCACGTTATTATAATGTTTCTTCAGCCTCTCCGCCCACTTACCTCAAACCGAAAACGAGGCTCTGCAGAAGACCGAGGCATCACAATAAGGATCTATGGTTTGAAGTGGTATCCTTTCCATTGGCGATTTCTCCCGCACAAACCCCTCTCTTTTTGTGTGTTTCGTTGATGCTTTCGTATACAGAATTAGAGTTTTGAGGTATTTTACCATTGGCGCGTGCCTACACGGTACGTTATTTGTTGGATAAAACTTTACCCCAACTGACATTTGATGTAACGAGGCTATTGGTCGGGCTTGAAGTGGTATCGTGTCCACTGTGGCCATTGTGCAGTGGGTGTGCAAGCTTCGAACACGAGTGAAAGCTTCATTCCAATCTTGATCTGGTCAAAAGGTGCATCTTTGATCATGCCTGGGACTTTCAATCCGTTGTCAAGTTGGACAATGCCCATTGCATATGGTGCCATGATCTGAAACTGTGGCGGTGCAACATGAATAATGGTGTAGGTGAGCAGTTTCCCGTTTTTCGGAAGCTCTGTCCATGTGAAGTCTTTTGAGAAGCAACTGTTACATAAGGGTCTTGGCGGGAAGTGCAACTTTCCACATTTCTTGCATTTTCCACCCATTAGCTTGCCTTGGCTCATGTATTTGCACAATTGCTCAATGGTAAACTGTTCTTGCTCGCTCATACCTAGTCTCTCCTGTAAATGTGGACAGTTGCAGTGGCTCCTGAACCGCCCACGTTGTGTGTTAAGCCGATTTGTGCATCTTTGACTTGTCTTTTCTCAGCTTGGCCGGTTAGCTGAAGATAAATCTCGTACGCCTGTGCCGTTCCCGTCGCGCCTACCGGGTGTCCTTTTGACTTCAGTCCGCCGCTGGTGTTGACGGGTATTCGTCCGCCGAGCTTCGTCTCTTGACGTTCTGCAAGGCTTCCTCCTTCACCGGGTTTGCAGAAACCCAAATCCTCGTAGGCGATTATTTCAGCGATGGTGAAGCAGTCGTGAACTTCAGCAACATCTATGCTTTCAGGTTTCACATTCGCCATGTCGTAGGCTTGTTTAGTTGCAATTCGAGCGGCAACAAGTGAGGTGAAGCTTTCTCTCTCATACAAGCCTATTGAATCGCTTGCTTGCCCACTGCCAACTATGTGAATTGGCATGTCAGTGTATTTCTTGGCAAGTTCAGGCGTGGTCAAAACAAGGCAGCTTGCTCCGTCCGTGATCAGGGAGCAATCATAAAGTTTTAGCGGCCAAGCTACAACACGCGAGGACATGGCGGCCTCAAGAGTGATCTCTTTCTGAATATGCGCCTTCGGGTTCATGCTACCATGATAGTGGTTTTTTACTGCGACCATAGCCAAATCTTTCTCGGTTGTGCCATAATCGTGCATGTGCGCCGTAGCCATTAAAGCGTATAATCCTGGAAAGGTCATACCCTGCCATTGTTCAAAAGGAAAATCTGAAGCCATCGCTAGGTATTCAGTAACCTCAGCTGTGCTCCTGTGCGTCATCTTTTCAACGCCGCCAACCATTACAACATCAGATAAGCCTGACATCACAGCTTGAACAGCAGCCCTCAACGCTGCACCAGAAGAGGCACAAGCTGCCTCCGTACGCGTTGCAGGCACATGAAGCAAGCCAGCCCAGTCTGCCATCGTTGCACCAGTGTGTCCTTGGTGCTCATATGATTCGCCCATATGCCCGACAAACAAGGCTTTAATATCCTTCTTTGGGTCAAGGTTTGGACAACGGTCAAAGGCTTCCTTCGCTGCCTGAGCAAAAATCTCCCTTGCATATAACCCGTCGAGCTTGCCGAACTTTGACAAGCCGGCTGAAACTATCGAAACCAATGGTTTACCATTCAAACGTGATGACTCCCTTTCCAATTGATGGATGATTCAGAAAAATGAGTAAAGTTAAAACCGGTATTTAAATCTCGTCAGCCTTTTTAGACAATTCGCATTCGAGAAATTGTGTTCAGGTTTAAAAAAAGGTGTGGCTTTTGGCAGCCATCTTGGAAAACTATTTTGGTCCGAAGTTCTTCTTGACCCATGCTCGCGTTCTGTCCAAGTCCTCTTTAAGCCGTTTTGCTTCTTCAGGTGTTCGTTTTGGAGGCACTGGTTCTTCGGCGGGTGTAGCATAAACGTCCAGTAGGTCGCCTTTTGGCTGCTTCTCGATTTGGATGTTGACTTTTAGGCCTACGTTCACTTTCTCAGCGTCAATGTCTCTCATGGTCATTGGCAGGCACGTGTTCGCTCCGTCAATTCTGATCATTGCTCCGACCAGTGGTTGCAGATGCGCCATAGAAGGCCATGCGATAGCCATGATCGTGTATGCGTGGATTTCGCCTTTTTTCGGAAGCTCAATCCATTTTGTTTCTGCAAGTTTGCATTTCGGGTTGAAACAGTGTGCACGTGGTGGACAGAATACTAGCCCACATTTAGGGCATTTGGTTCCATACAGCTTCCCTTCTAAGAGCCCCATGAAGAACTGGGAGGTTTTGCCATAGCTGTGGTGGAACATGCTTCCGTGTGGTCTGTGCACGACCAAGAATTTTTCTGGTTTCAACTCGTTGAGTGTTGGGCCGTCGTTCATTTCAATTATTTTCCAGCCTTCCGGTCTCCAGCCGCCTTTGCGTTCCCATTCGCCCCATGATTTTTCGTCGATTTTCTTTTCCTTCAGTATCTTTTCAGGTCCTGGTTGCTTCATTTCTTTACACCTCCAAGACTACAGCACCTGCTTGGCAGCCTGTTCCACCGTGTCCATGGATGAAGCCCTTCTTCGGTTTGCTCAATTGTCTACCTGGTGCGCCCCATTTCTTGCCGATCTGGTTACTCAGTTGCCAATAAGTGTCGACAACCTGGGCGATTGATGTTGAGCCTACGGCATGTCCTTGAGCAGTCAAACTTCCGCTAAGTTGGCATGGAAGCTCACCGTGAGGCTGGATTACTCCGTCTCGTAGCAGTTTTCTTCCTTCGCCTCTCTTGCAGAAGTCAAAGTCCTCAAGTCCAGCGAGAACGACGCCTGCGTAGGGGTCAAAGATCTCGACTAGGCTCATCTCTTTTCTCGGGTTTTTGATTCCAGCGTCTTTGTAGGCCATTCTTGCGGATACTCTCAGAGAACCGAAGTTGCATAGGTCAGGATATGGTGACATTGGTTTGGGCACAGTTTTCGGCCATATTTTTTCGTCTTCTGGGTATATTCCTTTCCATGCGGGGTTGTCTGGTCTGTCTCCAGCTCTCATCGTGTCCGAGCCGAAGCCTACGCCGCTTATCCAAATCGGGTTGTCAGTGAGCTTCTTTGTCATTTCCTCGTTTGCCAAGAGCAAAGCTGATGCGCCTTCGCTTGTCATTGCGCACTCGTATTGTCTGTATGGCCAAGAGATTAGACGAGACTTGTACACGTCGTCTACCGTGATCTTGCTGAAGCCGTGCTGTGCGGGCCACTGTGCGTAAGGATTGTCAAGCGAGTTATTGTGGCATAGAGCTGACACTTCTGCAAGGTCTTCTTCGGTGTCTCCGTAAACGTGCATTCGCCTGGCTTCCATTGTAGCGTAGAAAGCGTTGTAAGTGAAGCCTGAAACAAAGTCCCAGTCAGTATCTCCTGCAATGGCGATCGCTTCATTTACTTTCTGTATGGGCATTTCGTTCATTTTCTCCCAGCCCACGACGAGGACGACGGGGAACATTCCGGAGCGTACCCACAGAGCTGCATTCACTATTGCGTCAATTGGTGTCGCACCTCCCGATTCGACACGGTATGAGGCGACGCCGCTTAAGCCCAAGTAATCGTTGATTATCCAGTGCATGCACTGCTGCTGCTCTAGGATGTCGCTGAAGTACGAGTAGCAACAAGCGTAGTCTTTTTTCAAGAAGTCTCCAAGTTCAAGATCAGGCACATCATTAAGAATCATTTTGACTGCTTCTGCGCACATCTCTTCCTGCAAAGTGTGTCTCGGATTGTCAAACCGCGATATGCTTCCTGCAACTATTCCGACCTTTTTTCCCAATTTTCCACCTCATTAAGAGTTGCTAGTTAGTGGATTCCATTGACTATAAGATTTACGGCACCAGTTGAATGAATCTGTCTTGCACGACATCGTTGGCAGCTGTTAGTTGAAAGCAAGTAAAAACTTCAAAAAGGATCACTGCCTCTCTTTCGTTCTTTCTTTGTCCCACCGCTTGAACACTTCTTCAGCGATTAGAGGGCGTAGCACGAAAATGTCTTCAGGATTCTTCACGTAGAGGTAGATCATGTAGACTCTTTCAAAACCGCCTGACCTCAGAAGCACATAGCTTGGTTTTCTAGAAAACTTGGAACCATATTCTTCAAAGACTTCGCTGAAGATGCCTGCCATCTTGCTAGAAGAAACAGCATGGTCAAAAGATATTTCGAAAGTGTAGCAGTAAAGCCCGCCTTGTTCATCGCTTTCATAAGCATAGTTGGTGATGTCTCTGTCCATGATTTGCAGGTTACTGATTGAAACAACATTGTTTCCTATCGTCAGGACCTTCGTATAGTTGATTGACATTTCTTCCACTATGCCTTCGACAGTGCCAATGCGAACATAATCACCGACTCTGAATGGCCGTGCTGCAAGCAGGTAAAGTCCAGCGATGAAGTTACCGATAGTTTTTGTTGAAGCAAAACCGACTGCTGCGCCGCCCAAGGCTGAAAAGGTGACAAGCCACTCTGTGGGCAACCCGCCTGCCCTGACCATGAAGACTACTGCGCCTACCAGTATCAGAAGTCTGAATGTGAGCGCCAAGCTGTTGGTGACATTTGGCTCAAGCTTTGCATGCCTTGCAAACTTGCTCAAATATCGTGTGATCATTCGTTCCAAGATTATTGCGATAGTGGCTATTGCTATAAGCCACAGGTATGTGGAAAGCTTGACGCTGAAAAGCTCCTTCTCTAGATATGCAGAGAGATTCACTACTGAAGAGATATACGCTGCTGTTCCGCCAATTGCAATGCAGATTAGGACAAGGATAGGAATCCATAATGGGGCTTTGGCGCTTTTACTCACTTTTCTGTTCGCTCCAACTGGCTAGGCATCACATTCAATCTGCTGTTTCTACATCTTGCATTTCTCTTTTTTATAAACCCTTTTATAATATTCTAATTCACTTTACTGCCATGCAAATCATACAGTTGTCAATGACTCTCCCAAAGACAGAGTGGGCCACTGAAGACCTGATGAAAAAATTTCCATGCGATCTACCTGAAAGCGTAAAGCAAAACATCCTTAATCTCGGCGTTTCGA
>CAZHWL010000040.1:6835-8473 GCA_964536035.1 uncultured Candidatus Bathyarchaeia archaeon
CACTTAATCAAAAGCGAACCATCAAATTCAGAGACTGTGATGAGTGAAGATGAGCTTGTCAATTTATGTGTTGAAGCTTGCAGAAACGCGGTTGAGAGAGCTGAGTTATCCATCGAGAGCATCAACTATTTCATAACAACTTATGATGCGACCCCGTTCTTGAGCCCTGGGCTCAGCCAGATCTTGATGCCAAAACTCGGTTTAAACCCCTACGTCAAGTACATTAACGCTCAAGGAATCGCTAGCACCGCCTTTCCGAAAGCATTGGATGTTGCAAGCAACTATCTTGTTGCCCATCCAGAAGACAACGTTCTAATCTGTGTCTCCGGAGTCAGCTCACACTGGTTTCAAAGGCAAGTGCACGCACTAAGCAGAGTTATGGAAATCAGCCAAATAGGCAAGATACAAGACGAAGCTACGAGACGAGAGGAATTAAGGAAGTGGGTGGCAACCATGCAGTTTTTCCTTTTTGGCGACGGTGTTGCCGCGGCAGTAGTATCCAACAAGAAAAAAGGCCTGTCTGTAAAACAGGTCACAGAAGTAACGAACTTGAGGGAGAAAGACTACATGGCCGGCTATTCGAGGTTGACGCAAGTCAATGAACCCTTTAAATTTGGCTTCTTCTCGCATCTTGACAGAGACATTCCCAAGCTTGGAGCAGAATACACCGAGCTTGCGTTGAAAAAGTTGCTTGGAAAAGAAACGACCAAAATGGTAAAAGTGGTCAAAAAGTGGGCGATCCACACGGGCAGCGAAAAGATCCTCAACACGCTTGCTGAACATCATGGCATTGGCTGCGAAAAGCTTGATGAATCACGTTATGTGCTCAGGGAATTTGGAAATTTGGCTGGAGCAAGTTTGCCCTTCATACTTGAAAGAATAATATCAGGTGGTGAACTTGAAAAGGACGATCTTGTTCTGATGCTAGGTTATGGCTGGGGATTTTCAGCAGCAGCCTGCTTGCTCCAAAACACGTGGAGATAGGTATCAGTTTTTGTGCTATTCAAGTTCATGTTTAGCCAGTTAGTGTTTCTTTCTCGGGAAGTATTTTCGTGTTCGCAACCCAAGCTTAACAAGTGAAAGCATGAGAGGAACCTCCATTAAGGGTCCTATGACTGTGGCTAAAGCCGCTCCTGAGCCAATACCATATAGAGTAGTGGCAACGGCTATGGCGACTTCGAAATGGCTGCTACTACCTATTATCGTGGTGTCTATCGCGGTTTCGTATGCCCAGCCTGCAAAGTATCCGAGAAGGTATGTCCAAACGATCATTGTGGCGTAGTGCATCAGGTTTGGAGCTGCAAGATAAGCTACTAAGAGAGGATTGCTGAGGATAGTTTGTCCTTCGAATGAAAACAGTACTATTAATGTGGTTAGCAAGGCGATTATTGAGACTTTTCCAATAGCTGGTCGGTATTTGCTTTCAAACCATTCTTCGTTTTTCCGCCTTATCAGGTATTTTCTTGAAATTGCGCCTGCCGCTACAGGTATAGCAATGAAGACTAAGACGCTTACAGCGATCAGATCCCATGGAACAGGGATGCTGCTCACGCCAAGATATAATGCTGCGAGAGGAGCGTAGAGAAGCAGCATTAGCAGGGCGTTGATTGAAGTGTTGATTAATCCTTGAGCCATGTC
>CAZHWL010000041.1:0-8400 GCA_964536035.1 uncultured Candidatus Bathyarchaeia archaeon
TGTGCAGAGATGTAGGCAACTGTGCCAAGCGTTTCCGGAACCCACATGAACCGTATAGTTCTAACGGGCTGCTTGATTCTTCCAGACTTTACCAGATTCTTAATTGCTCTCGCTATTTCCAAGAGTAAACCCGAGCCAGACGCGTTGTCATTTGCGCTTGGTTTTGGATGACACAAATGTGCTATCAGAAAGATCTCTTCATTTGGTATCTGTTTTCCCTTTATTGTCGCAGTTATCACTTCTTCATGTCCTTTAAAGAGGCTGGCGTCAACCTTGGCTTTGAGTTTCACGATTTTGCCTGCTTTGAGTATTGCCCGCAACTGGTTGCCTTGTCGTTTGCTGAGAGAGAAGCCGAACTTGACTTTTGGAAGCTGTTTTCCAGTTGGCCATATTGCTTGGTAAGCATGTGCATCAGGTATGTCCAAACTTTCGCGCACGTTAGGCATCTCGTAAGTGATTGTGTCTGTGATGACGCCTACCGCTCCGTATTTGTAGACTGCTTGTTCATGGACCAATTTGGCTCTGCCTGTTGCGAGAACAAATTTGCCTTTGACATTTTTGCTTTCATAATCCTTAGATGCAGTTCCAGCGCCTACATCAATTAGTTCGGCAGTTATACCTTCTTCTGGTGTAGCGTTGCTGTAGGTGTGCAAGCTCTGTGGGCAGTCTTCATATGTGCAGAGCAGTGTTTCTTTAGGCTCGATCATTCGCAATTCGGCGGTTTTGATCGCCCAGCCAATTGGGCTGTTGTGGGTCCAGTATTTGGTTTTGCCATCTGCTGGATATTGTTCTATAAAAGCATCTTTGAACCCCAGCTTCTGCAGTTCGGTTTTGACATATTCTGCAGCTTCATGATACATGGTCGAGCCTTGAACGCGGTGGAAGCGCGTGATTTCGGCCACATATGATTTAGCCATGCTTCCTGAAAGCTCTTCTTTAAGAAGTCTGTTCAAGTTCATATTTTGTTTGAACCTTCTAACAAACTAATATGTTTAGCAACGGTTAAGAATTTAATGGGATAACTAATTGCCTGACAGCCACCTTGAAACTATGGCTAGATAGGATCGAGTGGAAAAAATGAGCAGTATCTTACTTCAGCCAACGCTTCAAAAGGCCAAAACTCTAGTCTAAGGTTTAACAATTGCCCGATAAGTTCAGATTGCCTTGTTATAGAAGATGCAAAACTATCGCTACAGTGTCAGGACTTCCATTTGCTGCGTTGAGTCTGCAACCATAGTTCTGTGCCTATGGTTTTGCGTGTTCGCAGGTTTTCCACATGATATCCTTTGGGGCATTCAGGTCTATCATCTGGAACGAAATTTGATAACTTCACACAAGGAAAATCGGCGCAAAAGCCACAGTGTTCAATGTTCTTGCTGAGACAACATTTGACGAAATGGCAATCCATGTGCTCACTAGGGGCACAACCGTGACATTCCCGTGGATAGTTGGGACATTTTCCGCAATAGTCGCCACAGAAACTAGCCAGCATCTTTTCAGTTTTCATTTCAACTCGCCCTTGGTTCTAGTTATTGCTCAAGTTTGAGCCATTTTCTTCTCCAAAGCCAGATGAATGGCAACACTATTGAGAGCACCAGTACCGCGTAGATTATTAGATAGTGCGTGTTACCAAACTGTGAGATCCCAAAGAAAGTGGCAACGGTATTAGGGAAACTTGTAATCGTTGTTATTATGGTGAGATAGAACATGACAAAAGTCAAGTTGCGAATTGATGAATTGATTTTGTTTGAAACCGTGGAAAGATATGCGTTTATAGCGTCTGACATTATTTCACGATAAGTTTCAACAATGTCTATTTGCCTAGTTAGGTATTCGTGCGTAGTGTCAAACAAATCTTTGGCTTTTGCAGACAAACATGCGGCTCCGCATCGTTTCAGGTTAAAAACCACACCGCGTTCGTACCAAAGGATCTTGTTAAAGCTTACAAGCCTAGATTTCAAGCGAAATATCTTCTTGATTGTAGCTTGATTGGCTTTCCCCAATACTTCCTCTTCAAGATTCGCGGTAAGCGCCTCAATCCTTTCGAGATGAAGAAAGTGATCGGAAACTATTTCGTCCAGAATGTAGTAGGCAACGATTGCTGGCGGATCGATCCTGATTCTGTGCATTCTTTCTTTAGCTAGACTAAGCGTTTCCTGGTCTTCCTTTTTGGAGACAGTTATGAGGTAATCTTTGGAGAACGCCAAGACAATCGGATGAATCTCTTTTGCTTCGATGACATTTCGGACAATAACAAAATTTATCACTGCAAAATCTGGTTCCAACCGCAAATTGATAACGTTACTTGCCTCAGGCAGTCTCAAAAAATCCAAAGGAATTCCCGATTTTTCCGATACTTTTTCCAGCTCTTCCCTAGTCGGATCTTTGACCTCAAGCCAAACATTTGACAAGTTTAAGCTCTGTAGTTCGGTTAGCGAAATTTCAGTTTCGTGATTATCCTGAAGGGTGATAGATTGTATCATAATCACTAATCAAGTTGGATCAAGATATTAGCATTCTGCCCTCTTACTGAGAGCCTATTCCTCAGTTCCACGGCACGGTATTTCTTTATAAATGACTTGATGTGTCTTTGCTTAGGGTTTGACTATTGTCATTTGAAATAAAAGAAAAAGATCTGCTTGCACGAATAGGAAAACTCAGAACTAAGAGCAAAATAGTCGAAACCCCGCTTTTATTCCCAGTCATAAACCCAGCATTCCAACCTGTCCCTCCGAACAAGATCGAGAAAGAGCTTGACTTTGAAACACTTATCACCAATGCCTATATTCTAAAACAACGCTTCCAAAACCAACCGATTCAGCAAGGTTTGCATGAGTTCCTTGGCTTCAACGGAGCAATAATGACTGATTCAGGCGCATACCAGATTCTAGTCTATGGCGACGTAAAAACAGATCCAAAAGAGATTGTGGAATACCAAGAACGCATAGGCTCGGACATAGCCACAATTCTTGACATACCAACTAGTTGGAAGATCACAGAAAAACAAGCCACACAAACAGTGAATGAAACCCTAAAACGAGCAAAACAGTTCTTCAAAATCAAATCTCGTGATGACATTCTTTGGGTTGGCCCAGTCCAAGGTGGCAGACACCTAAATCTTGTGGCTAAATCTGCCAAAGAAATGCAAAAACTTCCCTTCCAAATTCACGCTTTAGGCAGTCCAACAGAGGTTATGGAGAGCTACCGCTTTGACGTACTAGTTGACATGATATTGACCACAAAAATGAACCTCCCGCCTGATAGACCACTCCATCTTTTCGGCGCTGGCCACCCATTCATGTTCTCTCTAGCTGTGGCCACAGGCTGCGACATGTTCGACTCCGCAGCTTACGCCTTGTACGCTCGTGAAGGACGCTATATGACAGAAAACGGTACCCACCGACTGAACGAACTGGACTACTTCCCATGCGCTTGTCCAAAATGCGCCAAAACTACGCCCAAGCAAGTACTGGAACGCTCACCAAAAGAGATAGAAGTCTTCCTGGCTGAACACAATCTACATGTTTGCGCTGCTGAAATCAGACGCATAAAACAGGCTATACGTGATGGTAGACTCTGGGAACACATGGAAATGCGCGCTCACAGCCACCCCGCCTTATTCACGGCAGTTAAACGTCTGACTAATTACAAAGACTTCATCGAGAAACACAGCCCATCCGTGAAACCTAGCGGCCTCTTCTTCTACAACTCTCTAAGCCTCATCAGACCCGAAATCATACGACATCAAAAACTACTAACAGAACGCTACACGCCGCCAGATAAAACGGAAACACTACTCCTCTTTCCACAAACAAGCGCAAAGCCCTTTCACAAGTCACACGAATACAAGAAAACAGTCAAAAACATCAAGAAACAAACACCCAACTTCCACACATGTTTCTACGCCGCACCCTTCGGGATAACCCCCATAGAGCTAGATGAAATCTACCCGTTGAGCCAGCATGAAACAGCCATGCCTCTAGACAAAGAAACAATTCAGCACCTAGAAGAACAGATAGCAGACTACATCAAGAGAACAAACTACAAAACCATAATTCTCATCAACGATTCGCAAAACTGGAACAAAACAGTGATCAGCACGGTCAAGAGAACATGCAAGCAAAAACACATTACCCTCAAAATCATTAACATAAGAGAGATTCTCGCAACAAAGCCTGAACAACCACGTGAAACTTGACTTTAAAGCGAGAGAAGAAAAAGCGTTCTAAGCCTCTCCCTTCTTGCTTCAAGAACATAACGAAAACCATTCAAAATCTAGCAAAACCACTTTTAATGAGAACACGTATCATTCCTACATAAAAACTTGAGCATGCAAAACCTTGATCCACGCAGACCTACACTTCCACACATGTTATTCATCAGATGCAACAAACCCACCTAAACAAATAGTTGAACGGCTAAACACGCATCCAACTATCAAAGCTATAGCCATAACGGACCACAATACGTTGGAAGGCTACAGGAAGACAAGTGAACTGGCTAAAACTTACCCAGACATCCTAATAATTCCGGGAGTAGAAATCAGCGCAGAAGAGGGCGAAATCATTCTATTGGGGATAGAGAAACTGCCGCCTGAACCTTGGACAGCTCGAAACGTGATCACGTATGCAAAAGCAAATAACGCTCTAGCAATAGCCTCACATCCATACAGAGGCTACGGGCTAGGTGACCGAGTTTTGCAACTGGATTTGGATGCCATCGAAATTCTCAACGGAATAACACCTCCAAACCAAAACAGAAAAGCTGAGAAACTAGCTGAAGCCAAAGGACTGCCTGGAACAGCGGGAAGCGATGCGCATTTTCCAACAGATCCGTGGAACGTTTACACGGAAATCCAAGCGACGTTAGATCTTGACGAGGTTTTGGACGCTATCAAGAAAGGAAAGGTGACAGTTTCTTTTACTGAAAAGTCAATACATTTTTAAAACACAACAAAACATCATTAATGAATTAACAGTTGAAAACATATGAGTGAAGTACAACTAAGGTTTCTAGGCGGAACACGCGAAGTCGGCCGCATAGCCATCACAGTCAAAACTGAAAAAACACAGGTTTTGCTCGACTACGGTGCAATGCTGGACCGCGAACCAGGCTTCCCCATGCACATCCCACCAAAGGATGTGGACGCGATAATCCTTTCACACAGTCATCTTGACCATTCAGGCGCCATCCCCATATTCTACATTGAAGGAAAGAAACCCCTATACACAAACCGCTTGACCACAGAGCTTAACCAGCTGCTCATTTCAGACTTCATCCACTTGTCCAGCTACTACCTGCCCTTTGAATACCTAGAACTCAAGACCATGACCAACAACAGCAAACACCTAGAATTTGACTCACCCCAGAAAGTAGGCGACATAACCTTCACATTCAAGAACGCAGGCCACATCCCGGGCAGCGTACAGCCACTCATCGAGACACAGGGCAAACGCATACTCTTCACAGGAGATTTCAACCTCACCGACACACGGCTGCTTGAAGGAGCCAAAATGAACTACGGAGACCTAGACGCCGTCATAATCGAAAGCACATATGCCACAGAAGAACACACTGCTGAACGCAAGAAACTCGAAAAAGACTTTGTGGACGCATGCACGGATATTGCAGAAAGAGGGGGAATCGTGTTAGTTCCAGCCTTCGGAGTTGGCCGATCACAAGAACTTGCCTGCGTCTTGGCTGCACACCACTTTGAATACACAGTGTCAATAGACGGAATGGCTCGCGACGTGAGCCGAGTGATCATGAATTACCCACAGTTCTTAAAAGATCCCAGACAATTTGTAGACGCAATGCACTCCACCGAGTGGGTAGACGGATGGCGAGACCGCCGAAAAACCGCCAGACAGCCGGGCGTTATCATCTCGCCTGCAGGAATGCTCAAAGGCGGCCCAGCCATGTTTTACATTGGCAAAATAGGCAAAAAATCAAATAACGCTGTCTACCTTGTCAGCTATCAGATCCCGGGCACTCCAGGAAAAGAGCTGCTTGAAAAGGGCATCTGCAACATTGATGGAAGAATGTGCAAAATCAAAGCTCGTGTACAGCATTTTGACTTTTCCTCACACTGTGGAGCTTCCGAACTTAAAGAATCCATAAAAAGGCTCGGTGGAAACCCGAAAGTATACGTGGTCCATGGAGCAGAAAGGAACTGCGAATACTTCGCGAAATGGGCTAAAGACGAAATGGGGTTAGAAGCCACAGCCCCAAAGGCCGGAGACATATTCAAGGTCTAGTGGAAGAGCATGAAAATCGGAGTTCTACGTATAGGGTCAGTTGACTCCACTGTAATTGAGAGAGTGCAAGAAAACCTCAAGATGATTTTCCCCAAAACAACATGCGCATTACTTGATGAAGCTTTGCCCATACCCAAAGAGTCCTACGATGAAAAGAGGCAACAACATCGCTCAAACATAATTCTAACCACAATCCGCGCCCAAACAGCCAAGCAAAAAACACTAGACCGAATCCTAGGCGTAATAGATACAGACATCTTTGTGTCACCACTAAGCTATGTGTTCGGACAAGCGGAATATCCTGGAAAAGCCGCCCTCATATCACTTCATAGACTAAGACAGGAGTTCTATAACAAGAAGCCAGACACAGATCTCTTTACCGAGAGAGCCACAAAAGAAGCCGTGCACGAATTGGGACACACTTTTGGCCTGCAACACTGCTCGAACCCCTTCTGTGTTATGTATTTCTCCAATTCCATCTTCGACACTGACAGAAAACAAAGCTTATTCTGCAGCAAATGCTACATGAAAGTAGAGACACAAACTGACAAACATAGGGAAAAAGCTTGATAGAGAAGCTCAAAACAACGCTTGTATACCTTGCCCCTGTCCTCGCAAGCCTGACGTTCGGCCTGCTGTGCGCGACACTGATGGCAGTAACACAAACGATGCTCTATCCAGTCGCACCATTCTCCGAAGACACGCTAGGCTTTCTAGGGTCATTTGGAAACGCCATCTATTTTGTCGTCCTCGTTTTCGTTGGTGCCACACTGCTATACTTCTTAATGAAAAGGAAAAACTACAAGTTGATAACGATAGTCACAACCTTTGCTTTGACAACAGCAATCTTCATGCTTTCCTTCGTCTACCTGTTCATAATCCTGTCAATAATCGACGCTCCATACGCAACCGAGACAACTCTAATAGTGTCCATCATCATAACGACATTAGCTGATAGCGCCATTTTCCGAACCAGCAAACTAGCCAACATCTTCATCTTAGGCATAGGAGGAGCCCTCGGAACTTTTCTGGGGTCAACAATACCCACGATAAGCACGATACTGATCTTGAGCTTTCTGGCAATATATGACACATTTGCAGTGTACCGCGGACCAGTTGGAAAGATCGCCCGAGGCGGACTAGATCAGTTTCGTGGCTTAAGCTACTCTTTTAGAGACATGCAGATGGGGCTTGGCGATTTGACGTTCTACTCTATGCTGTCTGGGCATATGTTCCTAAACTTTGGTCCTGTTTCATGTTTAGCCTCAATCATCGGCGTTCTCGTCGGATGTATTTTGTCATTCATCATGCTGGAAAAGAAAGGAATATTCCCTGGACTGCCTTTCCCGATACTTTTTGGGTTGACGGCAGGGCTTCTTGTCTCACTCTTTTAACTAACCGGCTCAAACACTGCTACCGATGTTCTTTACCATCTTTTGAGCAATTTCACATTGATTCGCAAAGCTGCCTACAACAAAGGCGACAAGCTAATGGGCTATCCCATATTAGGCGTGCCATTAACTTCATGGATTGACAGCACTCCGGCTTCAGAGATTCTTCAGTGTTTAGAAAGGCTTTCTGAACTTCTCGTATGCGTTTGCTGGTATTCTGTCTCTGCAAGTATCTCAAAATATGGATCACTATATCTCGCGTACTTCGCATTGGAGCTTCTTGATTATTTCTTCCGCTTTGATTGGAGCAATCTTTAATGTGTAGAGTTGTGCTGAGGTTCGGAGTTTGAGTTTCACGATGTCTTTCAGTCTTTTGACCGCGCAATATTCTGCATGTCCGCTTATTTCTACGAATTTGTCAGCATCGTGAATTTCTGATGGCATCATGATTCACCATTTGTTTCAGTGTTTTGTTGTTGCTTATAGTTGCGCGGGATATAATCCTTTTCGTGGTTCCATCATCGTCAGGCATTCTCAATGTGATCGTGCTGGAAAGCGTTTCGCTGCTTCCAATAAAAACGGACAAGAAAACGAGACTGGGCAATCAGGACAGCAGGGTGCAAAAACCTAATGATTGTGTTGCCAGTTTTCTGGTTCTTCTTTATCACAGTGTTGATTCTGATCGTATGGTGGGCGGGGACAAGCCCAGATCTAGAGCCAAAGGCTACTTCAGAAGAATATGGAGAACAGAT